>NZ_JBLYZI010000002.1:0-148710 GCF_057680865.1 Endozoicomonas sp. Z74 | reverse complement strand
AGCAGGAAGGCAAAGCGCATGGCCGTGTAGAGCACCGGCGTTGCTGGGTCAGCCATGACATCAAAGAAGGCTCGAGTGCTGCTGCATGGGGAGCGAAAACCATAGCGGCTATTCAGTTGGATAGTTGCAAGAAAAGCAAAGGTAGCACTCTGATCCGCTACTTCATATCCAGTCGACAACTGTCCGCCGAAGAGATTCTACGGGCTACGAGGCAGCACTGGCTGGTCGAGAACCAGTTGCACTGGGTTCTGGACGTTGCTTTCGATGAAGACCGTTGCAGGGCAAGGGAAGGCTTTGCTGCTGAGAACCTGGCAGTTGTTCGACAGGTGACACTCAACCTTCTCAAGCTTGATACTTCAGTGAAGGCTGGTATCAAGAACAAACGTAAAACCTGTGGCTGGGATGAAGACTATATGATGAAAGTGCTTGGGCTGATTGATTCTTGATCATGTTTTTGCCCTGGCATAACCGGGGAGTTGACGTTTATTGTCAAGCCTATTGAGGCGATGCCACTAGTGAGCCAGCCTTTATCCAGCGCAGCTGCAATACCGGCCTTTAGTTCAGGGGCTTCAGCTCTTCCTATTAAAGATCCGTTCAGTGAGACGGTGCGCTCCCATTATATGGACGGTGTCAAAAATGCCCTGGCAGAAAAAGCGGTGACAAAGGCCATGGCTCTTCGGGATGAACTCCGGGTCATTGTCAGGGCTGCTGAAAACTGTTTTGCGAGGCACTATATGTCTGACAAAAAGGGAAGCAGAAAAGCTTCTCCCATGAACCCACTGCCCAAGGGGGTTGAGTCTGGCAGTTTTGCCGGTAAGGCAATCACTCACTATCACCTGGAAATCGAGCAGTACCTGAAAGCAGGTGAAGCAGCACCTGCCTTGCAGTTGATGGATGGCCTCAAAGACATTCGGGATGAGATGGACCGGCAATTCAATCTGGAGTATTCCCCGGAAAATTGATCCAGTGCTTTTATATCAGGCCTTTTTTGTAACAGACTGTCTTGTCAGAGAGAGGTTTCTGAAAAAGGCCCGATTTTGTTCAGAAGCAAACAGCTCACTGAGGTTGCGGGTCAATTTTCGCTGCCAGTTTGGATATTCATCACTGGTGCCGGGCACGTTAACCGGGGTATCCAGCTCAAGGATATCTTCCAGTTGCACAACGATGATGCTTGAAGCGGTTTTTGCCAGATAATAATGAACCTTTTCCATAAGGTCACGGCTATAGGCCATGGTATTGATGTCGTCCGGATTCATCCCCCAGGGGAGTTCCCCAATACTCCGGAGGGTTTTCAGAAGGGCAACCTTATCTTCATGCCTTGCCTGTTTTTCCTGCTGTGTTCTTTCGCTGTCGTAAATGCCCAGCTGCTGCCTCAGGTCAAGGTCATTGCAGTTCCACCAGGCTTTAAAAGTGGGGATGTCGTGGTTGGATACACAGGTCAGGGCCTGAGGCTTGTAACCTTCCGGGGGCAGAAACTGCTCTCCATCCCTTGAGAAAAGAACGACTTCGTTGGAGTAACAGCGGGCAGGAGGAAGAGCTGCTTCTATTTCCGGAGGCACGGTGCCCAGGTCTTCACCAAACACCAGGCACTGATTCCGCTGGCTTTCCAGCTTGATGATCCCCAGCAGGTCATCCAGAGGGTAGTTGACGTATACACCATAGTCAGCGGTTTTTTCCGGAGGGCACCACCAGAGGCGCAGCAGGCCCATCACATGGTCAATGCGAAGGGCAGAGCAGTGCTGCATATTGGCCTGGACCATTTCGATAAAAGGGCCGTAGGCCTTGTTCGTCAGCTGCTCTGGATTGAAAGGGGGAAGTCCCCAGTTCTGCCCCTGAGGCGCTACCGTATCCGGGGGGGCACCCACACTGGCAGAAAGGGTATAGTTCTCTGGTTCAGACCAGACATCGGCTCCTCCACGATCAACGCCAACGGCCAGGTCACGGTAAATCCCCACTTTCATACCGGCGGCCAGGGCGGCTTGCTGGGCTTCTTCCAGCTGCATTTCTGCCTGCCATTGCAGGAACCTATAAAAACGAATTCTGTCTTTTTTCTGTCCGGCGAATGAGGTGGCACCGGGCCCGGATGGATGCTGATATTCACTGGGCCAGCACGGCCAGCCCCAGCTGTTAATGTCCAGGGATTTGAAATGTTCAAACAGGGCTTCGTAGGTTCCATGCCTTTCCAGAGCCAGCCCCTTCCGGTGGCAGTATTGGTCAAAGGCGGCTGCATGTTCCGTTTTGCCCCTCACATGGGTTACTTGAAAATGCTGGAACAGCGCCTCCAGTACCGGGTACTTGAGTGAGGCGACTAGAGCATAGTCAACATACTCAGTGTTTCTGGATTGTTGTAGGCGGTTTTGAAAGTCGGGTTTATTCACCTGCTCCGTGACTTCCGGGCAGGTCTCATACCCATTCACCGAACAGACGTCGATATACAGAGGGTTGATAAAGGCCCGGCTGGATGGGCTGTAGGGGCTGCAATGGTTTGGGTTGGAGGGGTATAAGGCGTGAATCGGGTTAAGGCCCAGAATATCGGCGCCTTCTTTTGCCAGCCGGGTGACCAGTTCTTTCAGGTCGGTGAAATCGCCCATCCCCCAGTTGTGTTCTGATCGCAAAGTATAAAGCTGAATGCTGGAGCCCCAGATGTTTTCCGGGCCATTAGAGCTATGTGTGGCTGACATGAGCGACGGGGGCTCATAGCAGGCGGAGGGGGCAACAATCAGCAGGCACCGGTTTGCCCGGTCCTGGTCGTTCAGGATGATTTCATGGTAACCCACAGGCAAGTTCCCGGGCAGCTCCAGCTCCAGGCGAACAAAGCACTTGTTTTTCATGGCTTTCCGGTCGAGTTCACGGAGGCTGCCAGCCCGGACTTCCAGAGACTGTGGTTCTCCCTTTTCCGGTATCAGTTGTCCCTTGAAGGGATTATTCAGCCGGGTTTCTGGTATCTGAACGGGGATCGTAAAGGGTTTCCCCTGGTGCAGAACGTGAACCTTCGGTAACAGCGGGGTCCACTGTCTTTCCTCATAAGCGGCTATTGACGCTTGAATGTGCGGTTCACTGGCAACGGCCACACCCATTGCTTCAAGGGCTGTTTTTTTCAGCTCGCTGGCGATGTTGACGGGCTGACCCGCTGCATCAATATACTGGCCCGGTATTCCATACAAGGCCGCTAGCTGGTCAAGGGCCGCCAGCGTGACGATAGGGTCTGGCATAGTGGGTTACTCTTCGATTTCTGGCGCCCGGGTTCTCCGGAAAGCGACGCCTTCCGCATTGAACAGATAACAGTGCTCGGCAGGCAGTTCAACCCGTATGCGGGCGCCTTCCTCCCTGCGTCGTGAGTCGTTTACCCGGACAATAAAGTGTTCCCGGATGGTGTCATGGCTCATATAGATAAAGGATTCTGAACCCAGGCGTTCCAAAGCCTGTATCCGCCCTTCAACGGCATTGCCCTGGTCGGTTTCGGCGAGATTGTGTTCTGGCCGTATGCCCAGCACCACTCTTGAGCCTGCTCTGGCGGTATGGGTATCCACATAGGCTTTCAATGTTTCCCCGGAGGTGAGGCGAATATGGCTCAGCTCTTCTCCGGTCTGCTCAATGACGCCATCGAAGAAGTTCATTTTCGGCGAGCCGATAAAGCCCGCCACAAACAGGTTGGCAGGGTGGTGATACAGCTCCAGGGGGTTGCCCACCTGCTCCAGGTTGGTGGGAGCCCCTTTGGCCAGGGGGCTCAGTACCACGATGCGGTCAGCGAGGGTCATGGCCTCAACCTGGTCGTGGGTGACGTAAACCGATGTGGTTTTTAATTTTCTGTGCAACCGGGCGATTTCCTGGCGCATCTGGACCCTCAGGGCCACATCCAGATTGGAAAGAGGTTCGTCAAACAGAAAGACTCTGGGCTGCTGAACAATGGAGCGTCCGATGGCAACACGCTGCCGCTGTCCTCCGGACATGGCTTTGGGTTTTCGGTCCAGCAAGGCCTGGAGTTGCAGAATCCGTGCGGCTTCATCCACCCGCTCCCGGACAGTGGCTTTCGCGGCTTTGGCCAGTTTCAGACCAAAAGCCATATTTTCCGCCACGGACATATGGGGGTAGAGGGCATAAGACTGGAAAACCATCCCGACCCGGCGCTCATTGGGCGGCCAGTCATTGACCCGTTCTTCGCCAATGGACAGCTCGCCGCCAGTAATGTCCTCAAGGCCACAGATCATTCTTAACAGTGTTGATTTGCCGCAGCCGGAAGGGCCAATAAAGGCAACAAACTCACTTTTGCGAATGTGCAGGTTGATGTCTTTTAATGTCCAGGTCTGACCCTGGTCATAGCTTTTCGAGACGTTAACCAGTTTGACTTCAGCCATGCTTACCTCTTAACCGTTAACCCTTGACGCCTCCTGATGTCAGTCCCCCCACAATCCATCGCTGGCAGGCAAGGAAGATGATGGTGATGGGCATGCCTGACAATACGGCAGCGGCGGCAAAATCCCCCCAGAGGTAGTTCTGGGGGTTCAGGTACTGTCGTGAACCTACGGCCAGGGTCAGGTTATCCATGCTCTGCAGCAATACCGATGCCACCGGGTATTCGGCAATGCTGGCAATAAACGCCAGAATAAAGACCACTGCCAGAATGGGTACTGAAAGGGGCAGAAGAACATAGCGAAAGGCCTGCCAGGGGGTTGCGCCATCAATGGCCGCGGCTTCTTCAAGGGAGTTGTCAATGGTCTCGAAATACCCCTTGATCAGCCAGATATGCAGGGCCAGTCCCCCCAGATAGGCGACCGTCACAGAGCCCAGGCTGTCCAGGCCCAGCCAGGGGATGTAGTCACCGATTTTGTCAAACAGGGAGTAGATGGCGACCAGTGCCAGCACGGCGGGGAACATCTGGAGAATCATCATGGCCGTGAGCATGCTCTGCTTGAAGCGGAAACGGAGCCGGGCGAAGGCATAGGCGCCGGTGGTCGACAGAATCAGGATCAGGGCGGAACTGATGGTGGCCACCTTGATGGAGTTCCAGAGCCAGGTCATCACGGGAAAGGGGGGCGGGGTGAGGGAACCGTCGGTATTTTCCCAGGGAATGCCCAGGGCCAGGGTCCAGTGTTCAAGGGTCGGGTGGGTTGGAATCAGGGAGCCGGTGGCAAAATTGCCGGTACGGAAGGAGACGGAAATGATCATCAGAAAAGGAAAGGTGATCAGCAGCAGGAACAGCCACATCACAAGACGGGCTGTCCATACCCGGTATTTCAGGTTTCTGGGTTGCACCATGGCCATGTCGGGTTTCCCCCCCTGAGGTGGTGACCGTGAAAGTGAATTCGTTATCCCAGCTTATGGGTGGCTTTAAGATTCACCCAGGCAATGACACCGACCATCACGAAGATAACGGTGGCGATGGCGGAGGCCAGCCCATAGTCCTGGCCGTAGGAGCCAAAGGCGATCCGGAAGGTATAGCTGACCAGAATGTCCGTGGCCCCTGCGGGTGTCGTGGCGTTAATCATGTCCGGTGCCCCGCCGGTGAGCAGGGCGATCAGAACCAGGTTGTTGAAGTTGAAGGCAAAGCTGGCGATCAGCAGTGGAATCAGGGGTTTGATGATCATTGGTATGGTAATGCTGAACAGGTTCTGTACCGGCGATGCGCCGTCAATGGCGGAGGCTTCGTAGAGGTCATCGGGAATGCTCTTTAACAGGCCGATACAGAGGATCATCATGTAAGGGTAACCCAGCCAGGTATTGACAATAATCACCATGGTTTTGGCCAGAGCCTCATTGCTGAACCATTCCGGTTTGACGCCGAAAAGCATCTCCAGCAGCATATTGATCTCCCCGAAATTCTGGTTGAACAGCCCCCGGAAGATCAGGATGGATATGAACGCCGGAACCGCATAAGGCAGAATCAGTAAAAGCCGGTAAATACCATTTCCCTTCAGGGGTTCCCACTGCACCAGGCAGGCCATCAACAGCCCGATCACCAGAGTAAAACCCACGGACAGTGCGGCAAACAGGACCGTCCAGGTAAAAATTTTCAGAAAAGGCCCCTGGATACCGGGGTCAGAAAATACCCGGATGAAGTTGTCCCATCCGGTGTAGATGGTAAAACCGGGCCCTATCTGCTCTGTTCCGGAGGCATCGGTGTAATAGCCGGTGGAAAAATCCGGATGGATTTTCTCCCCCGTCCGGTTATCAATCAGAACGTGGCTGTTTTCCTCTGAGTTGCTCCTGGTAAAGTCGCTGTCTGCGGTGTCATCAAGCCGGTAGACTTTGGCGATGGCACCAAATTTCCTGAGGCTGGTCATGGCCAGCTCGCTGCCATCGGGCAGGTGAACATCAAGCCTTTTGAGCAGCCCCCGCATTTTGATCACGTCCCTCATTGCCAGTTCTGCACCGGCTGGCGGCTGCCTGGAAAGGGTAGCCTTGACCTCTATTTTTTCAGGGCTTTCCGCTTTTTGAGAGCCTTCAGCAGAGCCCTTAAACGAGCCTGTGATGTAATGTTGATCCGACGCCTGGGGGGGCGAAAGCATCAGGCGATAACCCGGGCCATCTTTGAAAACCTTGAACGTGAACGTTTCTCCTCCTGTCCGGTAAGTTTTGGCCAGGTGAATACTTTTGACCCGCTCCAGGGGGAGCAGGTGGCTGGAGCCATAGTTGGTAAAAGCGACGTTAACCGTATAAATCAGGGGGAAGACAATAAAGGTGAACACCCCCAGCAGACTGGGGTAAACGTAACGGTAGTTGTAGCCCTTCCGGCTGATGAACACCCAGGTGCCCGAGGTGGCCAGCACCAGAACCAGCAGGGCAAAGGCCAGCTCCCCCCGGGCGTACATCAGGGTGACCCCATAAAGCAGAAGAAGGTCAATCAGGGCAACGATCAGCAGAACCGCCCATTGGCTCAGAGAGAACCGACTGCTGGAGTGACCCACGAAGGTGCTCATGGGGCGGTACATGGTTTCAATGAGTTTGATGTATTCAGCCTGAGCGAGAGCTCTTTTGACAAGGCGCAAGTACGAAGGAATACCGGGCATCTTTCAAGTGCTTGCAACGCGGTCATAAAAGCTCTCGCTTCAGGCCCAGAGGGTGGCTCATGAAGCGGCCATCCGTCAGCGTTGGTCTTGCTTGAAAGACGCCCGGTATTCCTGCTCAAGACCGCCTTGCGTATGACCGCTTCATGAGCCACTGAACGAATCAAACTCATTGAAACCATGTACATGCCTCCGCTGGTTAGGGTTAAACAGTGAAGAGTGACCGAAGATTAGTTGACAATCCGCTTGGCTGCATCGTTCAGTGCTGCCTTGTAATCCTGGCGACCGCTGGTGATGTTGCGCAATGCAGTTTCCATGGCTGACCAGAATTTACCCATCTCGGGCACATTGGGCATGATCAGCCCCTGCTTGACGTTCTGGAAAGTGGCGGCAATGCGAGGGTCTTTTTCCAGTCTTCTCATCAGGGCTTTGTTAGCCACGGCACCCAGTGGTACATCGTCGTTCATGGTGGTCAGGCCATCTTCAGTCAGCAGATAGTTCTCCAGAAACTCTTTGGACAGGGCTTTATTGGGGCTGGCGCTGTTCAGGGCAGCTCCCCATACACCAACGAAAGCCCGGGCGGGTTTTCCGTTAATGCTGGGAAGGGCTGCCACGCCGTAATTGATTTTACTTTTGTCCAGGTTGGCCCAGGCCCAGGGACCGGTGATCATCATGGCGACTTTCTGTTTGTTAAAGGTGGCTTCCATCACGCCATAGTCGACCCCCTTTGGCATAACTCCCTTATCAATCAATTCAACCAGCATTTTGGCGCCGGCCATGGCGCCCTTGTTATTAACACCGGTATCCTTGACGTCATAACCGGTAGCGGTTTTCTTGAAGACATAGCCGCCATCAGCGGCAAGTAACGGCATGCTGAAATAAGGTTGCACCTGATCCCACATGATGGTGGTGATGCCTTTTTCTTTTTTCTCGCCGGGAGGGGATTTCTGTTTGAGCTTTTTGCTCAGGGGAAACATCTCTTCAAAGGATTTTGGTGGTTCTGGAAGAATGTCACGGTTATAAATCAGGCTGATGGCTTCCATGGAAACCGGGTAGCCATAAATTTTGCCTTTGCTGGTCATGGCCTCCCAGCCAATGGGGTTGATTCCCTGGCGGAATTCCGGTGAAGGGGTGACGGGAGCTAGAAGGCCGCTCTTGGCCCATTCGCCATAACGGTCATGGGCCCAGAAAATAATATCCGGGCCACTGCCGGAGGCCGCTGACTGCTGAAAGCGGTCAGTGATGTTTTCCGGTATTTCCACTTTGACTTTAATGCCGGTATCTTCGGTAAACTGTTTGCCAACCGTTCGAATACCCTCATAGGCTTTATCGCCACCGACCCAGATCAACAGCTCGTTTTTATTGAAGGCGGCATTGGCGTCGTTGGCAGAAAACCATGGGAAAAAAAACAAAGCGGGAAGCAGAGTGAATATAAGCGACAAAGATCTGGCAAATGAGCGTAACATGGTATGACCTCTCCAGAACATTTGAATGACATTTCAATAAAAAAGCGGGGGAAGGAAATTCAGTGACCTTATTTAACGGGCGCTATGATGACGGCAGTGGCTGGCGTAAATCAACCATTCTCTTTTTCGATAATGCTATGAATGCTTTTATTTTAAAAATTATTTGATATTTGCAATAAATGAAAAAGTGCCGAACCTGAAGGCCGCCAGGTTGGCACAATGATTCTGGTTAATGGGAGCATCAATCGGATTTGAACGGTTCTGAAAGGCTTTCGAGGCCTTTGAGAAAGATTGCGTCTGCCCTGCAAAACCCGGTCACCAGCTGACCCGTGGCAGAATAAAAACCAAAAGGGTCGTGTTTCCTGAGGTCTTCACTCCAGTCAGAAACCCAGTTCAACAGGAAGTCCTCCAGCGTTTTTTTCTGTGTCTCTGAGGGCGCACCCTGGATGGCCAGGTTTCCCATAAAGTCCAGAATGACGGCCAGGTGGTCGGCGGGTTCCCGGTAACCTTCTGCCTGGGCAAAGCCATGTTGCTCAAGGCTTTCCAACATCTTGTGATGAGGTTCCTGCATCATCAACCCGTCATCGCTCAAATAGGTGGATGCATAGGGTGGGGCGCAGCGCCGGCCGGCTCCCAGAAAAAGTTCCGCGTAGTCTGCGGCAAGCTCAAGCCGGGCATCTTCCCGTTGTTTCAGTCGGTCAACCGCCTTTTGAAACAGTGCAACCCCCTGTTTCAGCTCCTGTTCTTCAGACAGCTGGGACAGCAACTGGCTCATCTCCCTGCTGAACAGGGTTTGCAGTTGGCTGTCGTCCAGCTCACTGGCCGTGAGGCTGGATAACCACCAGTAAATCTGGGCCCGGTTCTGGGCGGTTGGGTCAGTCATCTTCAATCCGGTTTTGAGCAAACGATGATAAGAATGCCATCAGGTACGTTGGGATCGCAGTGCCCCAGAGGAGGCACTGCGAGGTCAGGACGTTGTTCTGTATAAGCGGTTTCAGACCCTGACGGTTACCGGACCATCAAAGGCGGTGACGTCATGGACTGGCCCGGTGTATTTCTCAATTTGCACCAGGGCAGTATGGGCCATGGTCGCCTGGGAAAGCCGCGAGCTTGGCTGGTCGATGGTCAGCACGTTCGGGTCACCGTTTTTGCAGAGTGTGCCGATTTTGCCGCCCTCAGCGGGGTCATACCAGGCACCTTCATGAATCCGGATAACGCCTTGAGGATAACGTTCGCTGATGACTGCACCTGCAAGCACCTGGCCCCGGTCATTAAACACGCGGACAATGTCGCCTTGTTTGATATGACGGGATCTGGCATCTGCCGGGCTCAGATAAACGGGCTCCCGTCCTGCCGTTTCATAGGTCTCACGCAAGCCCTTGGCAGCATTGAGCTGGGAGTGAACCCGATCTTTAGGGTGACAGGACTGCAGGTGCAGTGGGTATTTATCTGACCCTTTGCCACCATGGGAGCGCTCTATGGGTTCTATCCAGGTTGGGTGGGCTGGACAGTCATCGTAACCCAGTCTGGCAATGGCCTCTGAGTAAATCTCTATCAGCCCCGATGGGGTACCCAGTGCTTCCAGTTCCGGTTCATTGCGGAACTCACTGTGGCGCACCCACAGTTTTTCAGATGCCTTGTCAAATTCAAAATAGCCGGACTCCCAGAAATCCTCAAAACCGGGCATTTTGATCCCGCTGCTTTTCCCGTTTTTCTGCGCCTGGGTATACAGGTGTTTCAGCCAGCCCATTTCATCCCTGCCTTCCGTAAAGGTGGTCTCCTGGCCGAAGCGCTTGCAGAGACCGGCAAAAATATCAACATCGTTGCGGGCCTCGAACAGGGGAGACACCAGCTGCTTCATCACCACCAGGCCGCGCCGGGAGTGATTGCCAAAGTTGTCGATATCGTTGCGTTCATAGGGAGTGGTGGCGGGCAATACGATATCAGCAAAGCGGCAGGTAGCGGTCCAGTGGTGATCAATGGCAACCACGGTTTCCAGGTTTTGCCAGCCCTTGATCATCCGGTTCCGGTCCTGGTGGTGATGGAACGGGTTGCAGCCGGTGAAGATGCCCATGCGGATGGGGGGGAGGGTCACCTTTTTGCCATTGAAGTCGATGGTTTTGCCGGGCTCCAGCAGGGCATCCACAAAGCGGGCCACGGGAATGGTGCTGGAGTATTTACCAAAGTCCCCCTGGTACTTGGGAGTGGCATTGGTGACGGTGCCGGTAAATCCGCTGATTCTGGCGGCTTTACGGGTGGGAACGCCGGCACCGTTGTAATGCCAGCCAAACCCGAAACCACCGCCGGGCAGGCCGATCTGGCCTGTCATGGCCGAGAGCACCACCAGCATCCAGGCCCACTGTTCGCCATGGTGCATACGCTGGACACACCAGCCGCCGATAAACTGGGTTCGCTGGCTGGCAAAATCCCGCGCCAGGGCTTTGATAGAGTCTGCTGGAATGCCACAAATCTTGCTGGCCCACTCTGGGGTTTTGGCCTGGCCATCGGACTCACCGGTGAGATAGGGAGTAAATTTGTCAAAGCCTTCGCAGTAATCATACACAAAGTCTTCGTCGTACAACTCCTCGGTGTACATGGTGTAGGCCATAGCCAGCATCAGGGGCACATCGGTCTGGGGCCTGATGGCAATATGCTCTGCGTTCAGGTAAGCCTGGGTTTCGGAAACCACCGGGTCAACACTGAATACACGGATCTTGCCGTCAGCCACCTTCTGCTTCAGTTGCTGGTAGTAGCTGTATACATCGTGGTCAGGAGTGTTCCAGCCTGCCTGCAGGTTTTTGATCGGGTCGGATCCCCACAGCACAATGTTTTTTGCGTTGTTCAATACCAGCGGCCAGGAGGTTTGCTGACTGTAGACTTCGGTTGATCCCACGACCCGTGGCAGGATGGTCTGGGCAGCTCCAGTGGAGTAGTCTCCGACTTTCTTTACGTAGGTTCCGTGCAGCCCTACTGCACGTTGCATGGCAGCGATACAGTTATGGTAAAGACCGTTCGCTTTCCAGCCAGTGTGCCCGGCGTAAAGGCCTGCAGGACCGTAGGTTTTCTGAACCCTTTCCAGCTCCTCATGGAACATATCCAGAGCCTGGTCCCAGCTAACCCGGACAAACCGGTTGTCGCCCCGCTGTGAGGTGTCGCTGTTATGTCGTTTTTTCAACCAGTCCAGGCGTACCATGGGGTATCGGATACGGGCCGGGGAGTAGAGATCATCCCTTATCCCCATCAGCATATTGCTCGGGAAGTGGTCTTTGGCAAAGGGTTTGACTTCCGTCAATTTGCCCTTTTCAACCCGGGCCCGAAAAGCGCCCCAGTGGGTGGCACTGGTCAGGTTGTTCCGGGTCGTTTCAGCGGCAAAGGCTTTTCGGGTAATCAGGGATGGACCGACCATTCCGGCGGCGGTTCCAGCCAGCATGCCGCCCAGGAAACGACGTCGACTGACAGATAAGCTGGAGTTACTCACAGGCATTCTCCCTGCTCCCGATCAGCTTTCCTGTTTCCGGGAGCGATAGTGATGATGAAAGCGGGGCGGGCTGACAGGCTTCCCGGTGCACATTCAATTCCATGTGCTACTTCCAGGTGCCATGGCCCAACACTGATTAATGGGCCTTATGGGCGTTCCCGGAGTCCGAGGCATGCTCCTGCAGGTATTTGAGCAGCGTGCGTTCTTCCCGTTTGTCCAGGCTGGCAAAGTCCATCATGCCCTTGAGCTGGGCGATCCATTCAGTGGCGGTAAAGTGGTGTATGTCCGGGGCGCCATGGCACTGGGTGCAGGTGGCGTTGTAAAGTTCGCTGGTGTAGTCCCAGATGGGCTGGACTTCCGTCAGCAGGTTCTCGTTGTGAATCCAGCCCCTGAATGAAACTTTCTGCCACTCTTTCCCGGTGTCCTCCACCTGGATGGACTCGAGCACTTTGACTTTCCTGGCTGATGTTCCCCGGAGCGTGGCGGACAGAATCCGTTTCCCCGGGGATGCGGTTAATACCCGTCCACGGCCTTTGGTTTCTTTCCAGCCGGTAATTTCAACGTTCAGCATGTTTTTGTGGCGATCCAGCACCTTTATTCCTGTTGCGGGCAGCAGGGCACCGGCTTTTTTGGAAGCCTGTTCGGTTTTGTAAACCGGCATCTCGGTGAGGGTATAAAGGGTTTCGGCGGCAGGTGGGGTAGCGGCCTGTGCGGTCAGCTTTTCAAAGGTTTTCCGGTAGCCACCACTCATATCCGGAAGTTCATGGGCGATGCCCTTGTGGCAGGAAATACAGGTCTGGTTGGTTGCAGCCGCCTGCTTCATCTCTTTTGCCGCCTTGACGGATTGACGACTGTGGTCCATCGCCTCATAGCTATGGCAGCCTCGACAACCGGAGGAGTCGTTGCCCTCCATGCGTGTCCAGACGCGCTGGGCCATCTCCAGCCGTTTCTCCTCAAACAGCTCCGGCGTATCAATGGATTTGGTAATAAAATGCTGGAAAACGTCATTGGCCCCCAGCAGTTTGCGCTCAAGTTTTCCGGACAGCTCTGTTGGCATATGACAGTCCGAGCACTCAGCCCGGACACCGCTGGCGTTTTGGTAGTGAATGGATTTCCGGTATTCCTTCAAGGGTTGCTGCATGGTGTGACAGCTGGTACAGAACTCGAGAGTACCGGTCATTTCCAGGGCTTTATGACCAGCAAACAGCCCGATCAGGCCAATGACTGCTCCAGTGATCAGCAGAAGGATTACGGAGAAACGCCCTGAGGGGCTGGTTAGGAAACGCCAGAGACTCTTCATACAATTTACACGCCGGGCCATAAATACAATTGATCACAGGACTCTATCGGGTCGTTGTGAATACCTCTGCCAGGCGCGGTGAACAGAATGTGGCGGAATGCGAATGAATGTGAGGAGGATGTGAACAGGATGTGAATGGAGTGGGTAACGAAAAGCCCCTATAACACCGGTTCATTTTTGCCGGGTAAACTAGTGGCACTGTGATTGAATGTTATAAACAGCTCTGGATGCCCGTGGGATGAGTAATCATATTCTTGTTGTTGAAGATGAGCCGGTCACCCGTGCCAGGTTATCAGGGTATTTTCAAAAAGAAGGGTATCGGGTCAGCGAGGCATCTGAGGGAGAGGAGATGTTCGCAGTGCTCAGGAAGCAAGCGATTGACCTGGTGATGCTGGATATCAACCTGCCGGGGGAGGATGGACTTTCCCTGACCCGCCAGCTCCGGAGCCAGTCGGATATGGGGATCATTCTGGTGACCGGTCGCAGCGATATTGTGGATCGGGTGGTCGGACTTGAAATGGGGGCCGATGATTATGTGGTCAAGCCTTTTGAGCTTCGAGAGCTTCTGGTCCGGGTCAAGAACCTGCTCTGGCGAATCTCCAGGGCACACCAGCCTTCTTTCCTGGAGACCCGCCCCGAAGACGACGCCAGCGAGGACTTTACCCTCTCCTTTGAACACTGCTGCCTGGATACTCGCCGCCGTGAGTTGCTCAGGGACGGCCAGATGGTGTCGCTGACGGGGGCTGAGTACGAATTGCTTTTGGCCTTTGCTACCCAGCCCGGGGTGGTTTTAAGCCGTGAACGTTTATTGAGTTTAATTAGCCACCGTCGTGAGTTTCCTGGCGGCCGAACCATTGATACCCTGGTGCGGCGGTTGCGACACAAGATCGAGGAGCATCCGGGGCAGCCCGTGCTGCTGAAAACGGTCCATGGGGAAGGCTACCTTTTTACCCCCCGGGTGTCCTGAACCTCTCCCTGAACCACCTCATAAACCGGCTGCCATCCGGCCGGTGACAGACTCTGGTTCATGATGAGGCCTGCCATGACCCTGTCCGGGGTCAGTTCTCTTATCTCCGGGCCCAGGTCTTTCTCCCAGGGGCGATGCTCCAGGAATTTCACTGCCTGGTCCACTGCAAGCCTTCCCTGAAGGACCATCTGGTCATCACTGGCCAGCTCAATTCGATGGCGCAGCAACCCCCGATATACGCCGTGGCTGAGGTAGGTGGAAACAATTTTGATGCGGTCGTCTAACCCTCTTCTGCCCAGTTCGGCAACGGCCACCTCCGCCATCACGGCACCACCGATCAGGTATTTGAGGTCACGGTGTTTTTTCATCACCTGATGAATGAGATCCAGCTTTACCGCCTGGTCATTATCGCCGTGTACTTTTGCAGCAATCACCACCGCACTGCCTTTCAGGGCATCCCTGAGCCCCTGGAAAGTCACGTCACTCCCTCCCCGGCCAGTGGGGGTTGAGAACCAGGCCGCCTTGACAGAAGCAGAGCCCGCGGGGTGGCGTCGGGCCAGTGCCTGGCCAACCCGGTAACCCATCTGGTACCAGTTCACGCCGACTTTCCCCGCTACCCCTTTGGGAGAAATATTATTGACCAGGCCAAAGATGGGAGGCTTGTGGTTCAGTGATTGCACCTCCGGTTCCAGCAGATCGTAGCCCACAGTGCCAAGCAGAATGGCGTCTGCCTGCCAGCTCTGACAGAGACTGAGCTGCTTCGCCTGGTAAGCGCTGTCCGTGTAACCATTTCCGACCAGTACTTTGATATTGACGCCCAGTTTGCGGGCCTGACCGATCATTCCATAGTTGACACTGAGCCAATAGGAATCTTTTAAATGAGGATAGAGTGCACAGAGGCGCCAGGGGCGGGTGCTTTTGGCCAGGGGCTGGATGCTCACGGGTTGTTGTGAGGAGAAATCAAATGCCCGGGTAGCGGCTTTAACGGGCCAGGCCGGGGTAGCGGGGTAGCCATATCGGGCAGCCAATAGCAGGCAGCTCAGCAGGCCTGAAATCATTGCCAGACGGAGCATTGATGGCCGGGCCTTTGATGAGAGAATCATGGGCCCGGCCTTGCATGGGATGAGCAACAGAACAGTCTGCCTGTCTCTGGGCATCAGGGTCAATTCCTATGGACGTCGTTTCCGATGGGCGTCATAGTAGCGGCTCAATCAATCCTGGCAATGGGTGGAAACCATAGCCGTCTTTCTCTGCTGCCTTTTCTCTTCCGGGTCACATGATCAACACCATTGCAAAAATAAAAGAACGCCTCAAGCTCGGGGTTGGCGGGAAGCTGTTTCTCTCATTCAGCATTATGGCAGTGCTGACCATTATCATGGGGCTTATTGCCTGGGGGGAGTTTGACCAGCTGGCGGCACAGGAAGAGGAAGTCATGGCGAAAACCCTGCCCTATCTGGTAACAGCCCGTCAGTTGTCTGATATCTCTTCAAGAATCATCTTTACCGCAGGGGAGCTGGTGGAGAGTGCCACTGAAGAAGAGCGTCAGGAGAGGGGGCGGGATTTGACGGTGGCCGTGCAAAGCATGATTGCTCTCCAGACCCGACTGGGGGAACGGCTTTCTGAAGGTGACAGCAGTCAGGAGCTTGAGACAACCTGCCGGGAAGTGATTAGTAACCTGGCTGTTCTGGGTGGGCAGGTGGGGGAGCGAATCCAGCTTCAGAAGCGCCTGGATATACAGGAGCACCATTTGCTGGATGCGGTGGTTGGGTTCAGCGGTCTGGCCCGGTCTCTGGTGGCCAGCTCAAACACCATTGTCATGGCGAATATTGTCAACCTCTACTCCCTGGCACCCGATCTTGGCACTGAAGCTTATTTCCGGATTCTGGATCGTTTGATGGACCAGGATGTGGATCAGTTACGCCGGGTGATCACGCTTGAGCTTCGTGCTTTTCAGTTGCAAAACCTGATTACCCGGCTTGGCAAGGTTCAATCTCCAGGGCAATTGTCAGAACTGCTTATGGAGTACGGGCGAATAACGGATACCCTGGAGAACCTTGCCGGCAGCGTGAGAGACCCGGACCGGCGTCGTAAATTGAATGAGCATTTGAACATCCTCCAGAAAACCGGCCAGTTCTACCATGACATGGAAACAATGCTGACCATCAACCAGTCCATCACGGGCCTGGCTAAGGCCAACTACTTCCTGCTTGAGCGAATGAATGGTTATGCGGACCGGGTCGTTCAGGACTCCGAAGAGATGACCATAGAGGCGACCCGGAGGCTGAAGGAGAGCCTTGACAGCAGCCGGTTCCAGGTAATGGTGATGAGTGTTGTGACCTGTCTGATCATGGTGCTCATACTCTGGCTGGTGGTTTATCGACATCTGGTTCGGCGTCTTGTTGGGCATACTGCTGTGATGGGGCAGCTGGCCAGGGGGGATTTTTCGGTCTGCCCGGAAGACTCTTTTGGGGATGAGCTGGCAGACATGGCGTCGGCCATTGAGGTGTTTCGCCAAAACGCGATCAGCAAGGTGCGGCTTGAACAGCAGCAGGAAGCCAGTAAACAGGAGCTCAGGGAACACCGGGATAACCTGGCGAGGCTGGTGCAGGACCGGACCCGCCAGCTTCACCAGGCCAATGCTGAACTGAGCCGGGAGGCAGGGAAGCATCGCCGCGCCCGGGCAGAGGCAGAGCAGGCCAGCCAGGCGAAAACGCGGTTTCTGGCCCATATGAGCCATGAAATCCGTACTCCAATGAATGGCGTGCTGGGGATGCTGACCCTGTTAAGGCAAACGTCCCTGGACCTGCAGCAGAAACAGTATGTGGATGCGATCGGCTTTTCCGGCGAAATTCTCATGGACATTCTTAATGATGTTCTGGACTACTCCAAAATAGAAGCGGGTGTGATAGAGGAAAGAAAAATCGGTTTTGATCCGGGAAAACTGCTTCAGGAACTGGTTCAGCTCATGAACGGAAGAGCACAGAATAAGGGGCTGGATCTGCAGTTGCTGATCAGTCCCGATGTTCCTTCCTGGCTGGAAGGGGATGCGGTAAAGATACGACAAGTGTTGCTGAACTTGATCGGTAATGCCATCAAATTCACCCACACTGGCCGTGTTGAGGTATCAATGACAAGGGCCTGTGAGGGCGGTCAGTCCAGAGATTCTTATTGCTTTCAGGTGCTCGATACCGGCCCAGGCATTGAAGCGGCCAGTCTGGAGAAAATATTCGTTGCCTTTCATCAGCTTGAGGCCAACCTGAAACAGCCGGGAACCGGACTGGGGCTTTCTATCAGCCAGAAACTGCTGAATGTTATGGGAAGCCAGCTGAACGTTGACAGTGCCCCAGGAGAGGGGAGCCGGTTCTTTTTTACCCTGGCGCTTCAGGAAAAGGTAGCCTGCAAGGTGGTTGAAAACAGCATTCATCCCCAGTGCCAGTTAACCATTCTGCTGGTAGAGGACAACGCCCTGAACCGGTCGGTTGTTGAGGGTTATCTGCATCATCTGGGGCAGGCCGTGTATTGTGCAGAAACCTGTCAGGAGGCGATCCGGTTGTTACGTTCCAGGCACTTTGATCTGGTTCTGATGGATATCAATTTGCCCGACGGTGACGGAGTCGACCTGACCGGGAAACTTCGAGCCATTGCCGGAGAAAACCTGCCGGTGGTAGCGGTATCGGCCCATGCCTTTCACGACGATCAGAAGCGTTTTCTGGAGGCCGGGCTCAACCGTTGTTTATGCAAGCCTCTCCGGTTGAATGACCTTTCCCGCGTTCTGGCTGAGTTTGGCCAGAATGCTCCGGTTTTAGGGGAGGTTGATCACCCTGCTTCCCTGGAACTGGTGAATACCCGGCAAATCCGGGAGGATCTGGAAGTGCTCGGGTGGGAGGGCGTTGAACGTATGGTTGCGCTGTTTCGGGAAACAGCGCAGTCTGTTCTGGCCACTCTAGAGCAGGGGGCCACAGGGGAGGCAGAAGGACAATCAGAGAGGATTGCCGGAAAAGCTCATGAGCTCAAGGGCGCTGCCGCCAGTATGGGGCTCCCCCTTCTTTATCACCAGGCTGCAGAGATCGAGAGGGCCGTTAAAACGTCCGGCCCCTGGCAACCGTTGTGTCAACATCTGCCTTTGACGTTCAGTCAGTCGCTACAAGCCCTGGATGCATTTCTTGTTACCCTTGCACCAGTCGGCGATGCTGCAGCTGACCAGTAAGTTGGTACTAGGGGCTGTTGATGTTTTAGCGTGAGCTCAGTGGTTCGTAAAGCGGCCTAACGCAAGGCGAACTGGCATAGCGCGTAGTTATTCTACGTCAAGCCAGTTCAACACAGTCGGAAGGCCGCTTTACGAGCCACCCGAAGGGCCAAAGCCAGCGCTTCCGTGCCATCGTTGCAGCAGCTTGAAAGACGATGGTATTCCTGCGCTACTGCGCCTTGGCACGAAACCGCTGGCTTTGGCTGAGCACACGACAAAACATCAACAGCCCCTAAGGCTGATGGCGTTTTGGGCGGCACTATTTAAGCTTTAAACGCTTTGCCAGCCGGTGCAGGTTTCCCACGTCAACACCCAGTTGCCTGGCTGTTGCGGCCCAGTTGTTATTACTTTCCTGTAAACGATGAGTGATGAGCTGCTGTTGAAAACGGTCGGTGGCTTCCCGCAGGCTGAGTGACGCTGGGGGAAGCTGGTCGGTATCAAGGGCTTCTTTGTGCAGGGCATGACTGGCTTTCCCCCCTTGCAGATTGAAATGCTCTGGCAGAATCATGACATAGTCATCAATGGCCTGGGATCGTGCCAGAACCGCAGCACGATGCACACAATGCTCCAGCTCCCGAACATTGCCTGGCCAGGAATAACCCAGTAAGAGTTTGTGACAGGATGAACTCAGGCTGAGATGAGAAAGCCCCAGCTGGACCCGGCACTTCTCAATAAAAAAACCGGACAGAAGAACGGCGTCTTCTCCTCTCTCCCGCAGAGGGGGAACGTGGAGAGGAAATACGCTGAGACGGTGGTAAAGGTCTGCCCTGAACCGGCCTTCTTTCACTTCCTGTTTCAGGTCCCGGTTAGTGGCTGCAACAATGCGGGTATTCACCTTCAGGTTGCTGTCATCGCCCACCCTCTGCAAATCACCAGACTGTAGAACGCGGAGCAGCTTGGATTGAAGGGCCAGGGACAGCTCGCCAATTTCATCCAGAAACAGTGTGCCCCCATCAGCCAGCTCAAACTTGCCTTTTCGGTGGTTAATGGCACCGGTAAAGGCCCCTTTGACATGGCCAAACAGCTCACTTTCCGCCACGGTTTCCGGCAAGGCCGCACAGTTCAGATAAATCATGGGTTTCCCGGACCGGGCGGATTGATTGTGGATGGCTCCGGCAACCAGCTCTTTGCCTGTGCCGGTTTCACCCAGGATCAATGCGGTCATATCGGTACCGGCAACCATTTCAATTTCTTTGTTCAGTGCCTGCATGGAGACAGACTGGCCGATCATCCGGGTATCCTGGTTCAGACAAGATGAAACCGGGTGGGTCGGTTGCGGGCTGGAAAAGGGCAGGGTCTGGCTTTCCAGCCGCTCCATTAACAGAGCGTTGTTGAGTGATGCGGATACGATGGCACTGACGGTGCGCAGCTCATTATCCGTGAACCCGTCAAACTGGTCGGGTGAAAAACCATCAATCGTCAATGCACCAATCAGCCTTTCATTGGCGGAGAGGGGCATACCAACACAGGCATGGACTTTGAGCTGACCTTCGAGGGTGGGAATCAATCCATCGTAGGGATCCGGCAGGTCACTGCTGGCAGGGAAGCGAACAATATCCCCCGCCCGGGCGATGGCTTCCAGTCTGGGATGATGATCCAGCGAGAAGTGTCGGCCAAGCACATCAGGGGCCAGACCGTCGATGGACAGAGGGATAAATTGATGATCCTGAAACATCAGCAGGGCGGACGCTTCACATTGAAACAGATCCCTTACGATGGAGAGTATCCGGGCAAAACGGTCTTGTGAGGAGATGCCAGAGGTCATCTCAAGAGCCAGTTTGGTGAAGTCAACGGGAGGGTGGCTACGCATACTTCATCGGGTTTCTATTGACAGTCAAAAACACATTGTTTGTCATTTTGACTGTATTTCAAGGGTGTCATTATGACAATAGGTATTCGTAAAGCCCTTTTATATCAACAGAATAAAAGTTGGCACAAGCAGTGCTTTAGTGGAGTTATTAGCCAATGATATTGATGAAAGCCTGAGCCTTTCGACCGGAGACATTCACAATGGTGCAACCCAAACCCATCAGCTTTTCTGAAGCCGAACGGCTCAGTGAAATCTTTGATTCTGAAAACAGGGAAGAGTGGCAAAACACATCTCATATTCTCAAAACGCTGGACCTTAAGCCCCATATGGTGATTGCCGATGTGGGTGCCGGTACCGGGTATTTTGCCCGCCAGTTTTCCGATCTGCTCCCTGAAGGGCGGGTCTATGCACTGGATACTGAACCCAACATGATTCGCTATATGGACCGGCGATTTACCAAAGAACAGCGAAGTAATATTGAAATCGGGCGTAGCGAACACACAAACCCCTGCCTTCCCGAAGGTGTGGATGTGGTGTTTCTCGCCAATGTCTACCGGTTTATTAAAGAACGGAACCTGTTCCTGACGAATATGTATCAACAGGTAGAGCCGACTACCGAGATAGTGTTTGTTGACTTCCGGGGAAGCCATGCCCGGGTCACGCCTCAACAGGCGGTGAATGAAGTCACTTCTGCCGGTTTTAACGTGGTAGCGATGGATGTGACGGGTTGTCCGGATCATTACATTCTTCGCTTCTGTAAACCCCACACTGCCTGATTTTTTCACTGACCAACAGGAACTTATTATGACTCATCAAAGAATCCCCGAAGACTGGACTGTTCAGCGCTCAACCCCTTTTTTCACCAAAAAGACTGTGCCGGCGGCGTTGCTTTCCCATCACAACACGGCAGAAGGGGTTTTTGGTCAGCTGTGCGTTATGGAAGGCACTGTGACCTATTATGGTTTTCCTGATGCTGAAACCCACGAGCCGGAAGTGACGGTGGTTATACGTGCAGGGCAGTTTGCCACAAGCCCACCTCAGTATTGGCACCGGGTCGAGCTGAGTGATGATGCTCAGTTCAATATTAACTTCTGGTCGGCCAATGAAAAAAAGGGGGCGCTGTATTCTTCAAAGTAGTTGAAGCAGAGTCTGGAACCCGTCCGGGAAACTGGCTCTTTTTATCTCTTTCATAAACTGGAAATCCTCACCACTACGAACCATGCTGAAGGCCATTCTGAAATCTGAAACATTCAGGCACCCAAAAAGGTATTAAGAGGCCTTTTGATATGAGCAGAATGCAAGTTGATCTGGACAGGGTTCAGAATCTTGATGCTTCAGAGGTTGAGGAAGGCATTCGCCGTCACCTGGAGCAGTCTCTGGGAATGGAGGCCGGGGAAGCCGGGCCGGCGGAATACTGGGAAGCCCTGAGCCTTCTGGTTCGTGAGATCAACCTGGATCGAACCCGGGCTACCCGGCGGGAGGAAAGCGAGAGTCATTCCCGGAGAGTCTATTACCTCTCCCTGGAATTCCTGGTAGGAAGGTTGCTGGGCAACAATCTTCATAACCTGGGGATTTATCCCCAGGCGGAAGAGGCCATGGCGAATCTGGGTGTCAACCTTCTGGATGTGCTTGAGTATGAAGCAGATCCGGCTCTGGGTAATGGTGGCCTTGGTCGTCTGGCGGCCTGCTTTCTGGACTCTCTGACCACCCTCAACGTTTCCTCATTCGGCTATGGCATCAACTACCGGTTTGGTCTGTTCAAGCAGAGCTTTGTGGGTGGACGACAGGTTGAGAGTCCGGATGCCTGGAGAGAAGACAGCTGTCCCTGGGGCATTGAAAGGCCCAAGCGGAAGCAGGTTATCAAGCTCTATGGGCAGGTGACTGAGCGGGCGGGAAAGGCGGTCTGGGAGAAAGCCCAGGAAGTGCTGGGCATGCCCTGGGATGTTCCCGTAACCGGTTATAACACGGAAAAGGTGAACACCCTGCGTCTCTGGGAGGGAAGGGCCACCGAAGGGTTTGATCTCAGCAGTTTTGACGCCGGCCGTTATCAGGATTCCCGGTTTCGGGAAATTCTGGCAGAAAACATCAGTCAGGTGCTGTATCCCAATGATAACCATCCGGAAGGGAAGGAGCTCCGGCTGATTCAGCAGTATTTTTTCGTGGCCTGTTCCCTGGCAGATCTGATTGAACGTTACAAAAGAGAGAACAGTGATCGGGATAATTGGGGGGACGATTTTGCCGATAAGGTCGTGATTCAGTTAAACGACACTCATCCAGCCATTGCCATTCCCGAGTTGATGAGAATCCTGATGGACGATGAGGATTTCGTTTTCACCAGAGCTCTGGAAGTCTGTCGGAAAGTGTTCTGTTATACCAACCACACGCTGTTGCCGGAAGCCCTGGAAAAATGGCCCCAGGGATTGATTGCCAGGGTGCTGCCCAGGCATATGCAGTTAATTCATATGATCAACTACCACTTCCTTCACCATGAAGTGGAACAGCACTGGCCCGGCGACAACTCTATGAAGCGTCGGCTGTCGATTATAGAAGAGCCAGCCAATCCGGCAGATCCCCAGATGGTGCGCATGGCTTACCTTTCTGTTATCGGCAGTCACAAGGTCAACGGTGTGGCTGCCCTGCACTCTCGGCTGGTTAAGGAGCACCTGTTTGCGGAATTTAATCAGCTCTGGCCGGATAAGATTGTCAATGTGACCAACGGGGTGACGCCACGTCGCTGGCTGGCTCATTGCAACTCTACCCTTGCCGGGTTGATTGACCAGACCCTGAAAGGGGACTGGCGGAGTCGGCTTGAGGAGCTGAAGGGATTGCGCAACAAAGCGGATGATCCTGGCTTCCAGGAAGCGTTTGCCCGTATCAAACTGGAAAACAAACGCCGTTTATCCCGTGTCATAGATGAGCTGTGCAATATCAAAGTGCAGGCAGAAGCCATTTTTGATGTGCAGATCAAACGGTTGCACGAATACAAGCGGCAGCAGTTGAACCTTTTGCACATTATGGCGTTGTACCGTCGCCTGCTGGAGAACCCTGACCTGGACGTGCCTCCCCGGGTGTTTATTTTTGGCGCCAAGGCCGCCCCGGGGTACCTGGTAGCAAAAACCATTATTCATGCCATCAACCGCCTGGCTGAAAGGGTCAACAGTGATCGGCGGATCCGGGACAAGCTGAAAGTGGTCTTCCTGCCCAATTACCGGGTCAGTCTGGCAGAAAAAATCATTCCCGCCGCGGATGTGTCTGAACAGATTTCCACCGCCGGCTTTGAAGCCTCGGGCACAGGGAATATGAAGATGGCATTGAACGGTGCCCTGACGGTGGGAACGCTGGATGGTGCCAACGTAGAAATTGCCGAGGAGGTGGGGAATGACAATATCTTTATTTTTGGCAAGACGGTGGAAGAGGTCAGTGAGCTTCGTCAGCGGGGGTACGATCCAAGGGATATTTATAATCAGCACGATGAACTTCGGGCGGTGATTGACTGGCTGGCGTCCGGTGACCTTTGCCCGGATGAAGCGGATGCGTTTCGCCCCCTGGTGCAATCCCTGCTGGATTCCGATTATTTTCTAACCCTGGCGGACTATCAATCCTACAGTGACGCCCACAGCCGGATTGTTGAAGCCTGGAAAGAGCCTTCCCGCTGGTGGCGGATGGCCATTATCAACACGGCTTCCATGGGGCGCTTTTCATCAGATCGTTCCATTGCTGACTATTGCCGGACAATCTGGAATATCCACTGAACCAGGTAAAGATGGCTATGGCCAAGTCATTTGATAAAAAGCGATCAGATAAAAAGCTACCTGAAAAAAAAACGGTGGACCCGGAGCAAAGGGATCGTCTGGTGGAGGATCTTTTGAACACCCGGTGCGCCAGGCCTTTTGACATTCTGGGGTGGCACCGGAATGTATTTGGGCCGGGTATGCTGTTGAGACTCTGGCGGCCTGATGCCACCCGGCTGGAGGTTTATGAGCAGAGCACAGGACAGTTGCTGGGAGAGGCTGAGGGTATCTCTCCGGGGCTGTTTGAGCTGGTTATGCCCAACTGTACTGCTGCTGTCTCATATCGACTGCTGGTGACCAACGCCCAGCAGCATGTTTTTGAAGTTCTGGACCCCTATCAGTTTGAGGCATTCTGCCGGGCAGAACCGGATATTGAACCTTACTGGCTGTTCCGCCAGCTTGGGTCGCATCGGGTGTCAGTGCCGCTCCTGGAAAAAAGAGGGAGTCAGTTGTCGTGGGCGGAGGATATGGGGGAAGGTGTCAAGGGGGTGATGTTCCGGGTTTATGCCCCCAATGCCCGCAGTGTCAGCATTATTGGTTCTTTTAATCACTGGGATGGACGCTTTCATCAGATGGCCAGCAGTGATACCGGTATCTGGCGGTTGTTTATTCCGGGAGTCAAAGAAGGCGAGCTTTATAAATTCGAGTTGAAGAATCAGCAGGGAGAGCTGCTACCCCATAAAGCCGACCCTTTTGAGGCTTACGCTGAGCAAGCCCCGGGCAATGCTTCTATTGTTTATGACCCCGGTGGCTATGACTGGCAAAGCCGCAGTTGGCACAGTCACTCGGGAATGGATCGTCCGGTCAGTATCTATGAGGTTCACCTTGGCTCATGGAAGAAAAAGGATGGGGCTGTGTTGAGTTATCGGGAGCTGGCCCGGGAGTTGATTCCCTATGTAAAGACCATGGGGTTTACCCATATCGAGTGCCTCCCTGTTCATGAGCACCCTTTCACGGGATCCTGGGGATATCAGCCGGTGGGCTTATATGCAGCCACCAGCCGTTATGGAACCCCCGATGATTTCAAGGCGTTTATTGACCAGTGCCACCGTGAAGGCATCGGTGTAATCCTGGACTGGGTGCCGGCCCACTTTCCCAGTGACAGTCATGGGCTGGCCCGGTTTGATGGTACGGCACTTTATGAATACGAAGACCCCCGGCGTGGCTGGCACCCTGACTGGCAGACGTTCATTTATGATTATGGCCGCCCGGAAGTCAGGCACTACCTGATCAGCAACGCCCTTTACTGGTTTGAGCAGTTTCATGTGGATGGGCTCCGGGTGGATGCGGTGGCCTCCATGCTTTATCTCGACTACTCAAGAAATGAGGGGGAATGGGAACCCAATATCCTGGGAGGGAATGAACATCTGGAGGCTGTGGAGTTCATCAAAGAGTTGAATGAGGCCGTTTATCTGCACTTCCCGGATTGCATGATGATTGCGGAAGAGTCCACCAGCTGGCCCGATGTCTCACAGCCAACTTACGACAATGGACTTGGGTTTGGTTACAAATGGAATATGGGCTGGATGCACGACTCCCTGGCTTATATGGCACGATACCCGGAGCACCGGTGTTACCACCATGATCAGATTCTGTTCAGCATGGTCTACTTCTACAGTGAGCATTTCATACTGGCCCTTTCCCACGATGAAGTGGTGCATGGGAAAGGTTCACTGCTGGGTAAGATGCCCGGGGATGAGTGGCAGCAGTACGCTAATCTTCGGGCCTATTATGGCTTCATGTATGGCCATCCGGGGAAAAAGCTGTTGTTCATGGGGGCTGAAATCGGCTCCAGAAAGGAGTGGAACCACGATAGTGAGCTGGACTGGCCTCTGCTTCAGAGCAGTGCCTATGCCCAGGGTCTCAACCGCATGGTGCGGGAGCTGAATGGTTGTTATCAATCTTCCCCGGCACTCTGGCGTTCGGACTATGACCCGGGAGGGTTCCAGTGGTTGATTATTGATGACCGTGACCAGTCAGTGTTTGCCTTCTGTCGGGCTTCCTGTAAGGCCCAGCCGGTGGTGGTGATCTGTAATATGACGCCTGTTGTACGCCATCATTATCGGGTGGGAGTCCCGGTGGCGGGCCGTTGGCGGGAAATATTCAATACGGACAGGGTTGAGTATCAGGGCAGTGGTGTGATCAATGAGAGTATTGATTCCGAAGGGGTTGCAATGCATCAGCAGCAGCAGTCGCTGGTGTTAACGTTGCCGCCTCTGGCGACCCTGCTTCTCAGCCCCGACAGATAAATAAAGGCTGCAGTGTAAATCTATCTGGCTCTTTTGAAGAGTCACCGGTCAATCTCAGCCTGTGGTCACAGTGTATTCATAGTAAACAGATACGTATCCCATTATCATGATCCTGTTTCAAGCGACCTATAGCAGTCAAGCAGGCTTATGACAGATCCACAGATCAGAACGGAATCCTTCGGGCAGGGCACCTGTCGTTTTCTTGGGGCGAACTTTGTTGATCAGCAGCTGAACCCGGTCAATGCAGCTGAGGCCTTTGGCGTCAATTTTGCCCTTTATGCCCCTGAGGCTACCGGTGTTTCTCTTTGTCTTTTCAACAGGGCGGGTGATGAGCACCGGCTTCCCATGGTCGGGCCGGAAAAGGGGATCTGGACTTTGCTGGTCAGCCACCTTGCCGAAGGTCAGGAGTATGGGTTCAGGGCTGAAGGCCGCTGGGCTCCCGATGAGGGGCTGCGTTTCAACCCCCATCAATTGCTGATGGACCCTTACGCCAGGGAAGTAAAAGGCAGAGTCAACTGGCAGAGCGCTGTGTATGACTATTCCGGAAAAGACCGGGGTAGCTGGTATCTCAATAAAGACGACAATGCTTCTCTGGTGCCTCGCTCTGTGGTACGTGATGATGTGTTTGACTGGCAGGGGGTTGAACGTCCCTCCCTGAAGGCAGAGGACAGCATCATCTACGAAGCGCACCTGAAGGGATTTACCATGCAGCACCCCGGGGTGCCTGAGCACCTTCGGGGCACTTATCTGGGCATGAGTCACCCGGTTGTGATTGCCTACCTGAAGTCTCTGGGCATCAATACCCTGGAGTTATTGCCTGTCACCAGTTTTCTCAGTGAGCCCAGGCTTCACAAACTCGGATTGAAAAACTACTGGGGGTATAACCCGCTCTGTTTTATGGCACCAGAGCCTTCTTATGCCATTACTGATCCGGTGTCTGAGTTAAAGACAATGGTTCGAGAGCTGCATCGGGCCGGTATCCGGGTGGTGATGGACGTGGTTTATAACCATACCTGTGAGGCGGGCTCCGAGGGTCCATCTCTCAGCCTGAGAGGGCTGGCAGAAAAGGAGTATTACCTGCTGGATCATAATGGAGGCCATCTGGTGGCCGCCAATTACAGCGGCTGTGGTAATTCGCTGAATTTTGATTCCCCCCACTCCCTGAAGCTGGTTATGGACAGTCTTCGATACTGGGCGGAGCATTACCAGATCGACGGTTTTCGTTTTGATCTGGCGCCCACCATGGCCCGCAGGCACCGTCAGTTTGACGGTGGCAGTGCTTTTTTCCAGGCGGTTTTTCAGGATCCGGTGCTGTCCAGTCGGCAGATGATTGCGGAGCCTTGGGATCTGGGGCCTGATGGCTACCGCCTGACCGCTTTTCCGGCAGGCTGGCAGGAATGGAACGACCGGTATCGCAGTGGCATACGCGCCTTCTGGAGGGGGGATAAAGACCGGGTGGTGGACCTGGCATGGCGGCTGGTGGGTTCCAGGGACCTGTTTGGAAATCACCGGCCAGCGGGCAGTGTTAACTATATCTGCAGCCATGACGGCTTTACCCTGAACGATCTGGTTTCCTACGAGCACCGCCATAACCTGGCCAATGGCGAGGATAACCGGGATGGTGATCAACACAACCTGTCGTGGAACTATGGTGTAGAAGGTCAGTCTGACGATCCGTCCATTCGGCAGAAGCGATTATGTGTCCGGCGCAATATGCTGACCACTTTGATGTTTTCCCGCAGTATTCCGATGTTCATGGCTGGTGACGAGTTTGGCAACAGTCAGCACGGGAATAACAATGTTTACTGCCAGGATAACCCGGTGGGCTGGGTTGACTGGTCCTGGCTGAAAGAGCCTTCAGGCAATAGAGAGCCAGCTTTTGAGGATGCTCGTTCCCTGCATCGCTTTGTTGAGGGCTTGATCGGATTTCGTAAAGAGCATCCTCTGCTTGGCTTCGGTGACCAGGGCTCCCGGTTGATGCCGGTGATGGAGTGGTTCACTGCCCAGGGAATCCCCCTGACAGAGGCAAGCCTTCCGGAGGAAAGAGGGCTCTCTCTGGTGGTTCGATACCGGTGTCCTGAAAACAGCCAGCCGACACTGCTTTTGCTGATGAATAACGAATCCTTTGCCCAGCGGTTTACCTTCCCGGATTACGCCGGCCATTCCCGATGGCATAAAGTTCTGGATACCCATGCTGAAGACGCATTTCAACCTGAGGTGGTGCTGAATAAAGGCTGGTGGGAAGTGCCGGAAAACAGTGTGATTGTGATTGAAGAGCTGGCAGGATAAACCCTTTATTATCTCTTGTGGATTGCTGGTTTTTGAATGGGTAATAACCGACGGTGCGTTAAGGGATAATAGGGGTTAAGGTGAGCACATAAATTCATTTTTGTACTGGTGTTTTGTTGTTAATCCTGTTGGCTATCGGTAATTTCTGTGAGGTTGTTGTTTGTTGTCTCTGGTTGTGGGGCTGCGGGCCACAGAAAAAACGGGTGGTTATCGGATTAATCTGAGCACGGTATGCCGTTATCGATTTAGAACGTTTTTGAGGAAAAGCTATGCATCCGCTAGCAGGCCAACCTGCAACTGATGAGCTTCTGGCCAATATCCCACGCCTGGTCAGTGATTACTATACGTTTCAGCCAGACCCGGAAGCGGCTGCCCAGCGGGTGGCCTTTGGAACCTCAGGGCATCGGGGGACTTCCTCCAATGGCTCCTTTAATGAAGCACACATTCTGGCGGTGAGCCAGGCGATCTGTGAGTACCGGAAGCAGCAGGGTATTGAAGGGCCGATCTTTGTGGGTATGGATACCCATGCCCTGTCTGAACCCGCCCTGATCAGTGCGGTGGAGGTTTTTGCTGCCAACGGCCTGGATGTAATGATTCACGAGGGGCGAAGCTATACCCCGACTCCGGTTATCTCCCACGCCATTGTTTCCTGGAATCGGGATCATGGGGCCCGGGGAGAAAGCAGGCTGGCCGATGGGGTGGTGATTACTCCGTCCCATAATCCACCGGAAGACGGTGGCTTTAAATACAACCCGCCTCATGGGGGCCCGGCAGGGACTGATATCACTCGTTGGGTGGAGCAGCGGGCCAATGAGCTGATTGCGGGCAATCTTTCCAGTGTCAGGCGGATGCCCTTTGCCCAGGCACTGACATCCGGTCAGGTTCATGAGCATGATTATATCCGGCCCTATGTAGAAGACCTCAAGCAGGTGCTGGATATGGATGCCATTGCCGGTGCCGGGCTCAAGATCGGGGTTGATCCCCTGGGGGGTTCCGGTCTGCATTTCTGGGAACCCATTGCCGAGCGTTACGGGCTTGACCTGAAACTGGTCAGCCAGAAAATTGACCCCACCTTTTCGTTTATGCATGTGGACAAGGATGGGAAAATCCGCATGGATTGCTCATCCGCCTGTGCCATGGCGGGGCTGATCAACTTGAAAGATGACTTTGACATTGCTTTTGGCAATGACCCTGACTTTGATCGCCATGGCATTGTTACCCGGGGTCATGGGTTGCTGAACCCAAACCATTACCTGGCCGTAGCCATCAATTATCTCTACACCCACCGCCCCCAATGGAGCGAATCCGCCCTGATTGGCAAGACGCTGGTTTCCAGCGCCATGATTGACCGGGTAGCCCAGGGACTGGGACGTCAGGTGTGTGAAGTTCCCGTGGGCTTTAAATGGTTTGTGGATGGCCTGTCCAACGGCTCCATGGCCTTTGGTGGGGAAGAGAGTGCCGGGGGCTGCTTCCTTCGCCGGGATGGGGGAACCTGGTGTACCGACAAGGACGGTTTCATTATGGCACTGCTGGCGGCAGAGATTACTGCGGTCACCGGCAAAGACCCGGGTGAGCATTATCAGGATCTGACCGCTCGCTTTGGTGCACCCGTCTATGAGCGGATTCAGGCGGAAGCCAATAGCCAGCAGAAAAAGGTACTGTCGGCATTGAGCCCGGACCAGGTAACCGCGGACCGGCTGGCAGGGGATCCCATTGTTGCCAAGCTGACCCATGCTCCCGGCAATGGCGCTGGCATTGGCGGGCTTAAGGTAGTGACCGACCGGGGCTGGTTTGCAGCCCGGCCGTCCGGTACCGAAGCCGTTTATAAAATCTATGCAGAAAGCTTTGAAGGCTCTGAACACCTGTCGTCTCTCCAGCAGGAGGCCCAATCCATGGTGGCGGATGTGTTCAAGGCGAACGGAGTGTAACTCTCGATAAAAACGACCAGGGCTGTAGAAGGGGGGAAAGGCCCTGGCTCTCACTCAGGATGCTGTATGCCGGTGAAGGACTTTAATGTCCAACAATAAATCAGGCAGAAGCCGGTCAGGGATGACGCTGTTTTTCAGACCTTAAGACCACTTTTTTCAGGAAGTAAAACCATGGCATCGGTACTATCCATGATTCTGGCCGGGGGAGAGGGCTCCCGGCTGGCTCCGCTCACCGGTATGAGAGCCAAGCCTGCGGTGCCTTTTGGCGGGCAATACCGGATCATTGATTTTGTGTTGAGCAACTTTATCAATTCGGATCTGCACAAGATCTATCTGATTACCCAGTTCAAGTCCCATTCACTCAGCAAGCACCTGCAGCGCTGCTGGCGGATTGCCGGGTTGGCGGACAAGTTTATTGACACCCTGCCTGCCCAGATGAACACCGGGAGCGACTGGTACCAGGGCACCGCGGATGCGGTTTATCAAAACCTGAACCATATCGAGTCTCATAATCCGGATCTCGTGTGTGTGTTTGGGGGGGACCATATTTACACCATGGATGTAAGGGATATGGTTCAGTATCACGAAAACAACGATGCGGATCTCACCGTGGCAGCCATTCCCGTGCCTGTGGACCAGGCTCATCACTTCGGCGTGATCGAAATTGATGACAATGGACGTATGGTTGGGTTTGCCGAAAAGCCCAGGGAAAATGTCAAAACCATTCCCGGTAACCCGGGCTATGTTCTGGCATCCATGGGGAACTATGTGTTCACCAGAGAGTGCCTGGTGAGAGAACTGCTGGATGATAATGCCAACGGTCAGTCAGCCCATGACTTTGGCAAGAACATCATTCCTTCTCTCTACCCCCGGGCGAAAGTCATGGTGTATGACTTCTCCCGTAATACGGTACCGGGCGGCATTAATAACGGTTACTGGCGCGATGTCGGCACCATTGACTCTTACTGGGAGGCCAATATGGATCTGTTGTCCAGCCACCCTCCCATTAACCTTCACAATCAGGAATGGCCCATCCGGACCTACATTCCACCTTATCCACCGGCACTCATTGCCTATGACCGTGAGCACCGGGAAGGTCAGATCAATAACTCCATGGTGGGGGTGGGCTCAGTGTTTAACGATGCCTACCTGGATCGCAGTATTGTCGGTTACAACGTCTACATTGGCGACAAAGCCCGGGTATCAGACGCGGTGATTCTGCCAAATGCCCGCATCGGTGCCGGAGCTGTGGTTCGTCGGGCCATCATTGACAAGCGGGTTGAAATTGCTCCGGGAGTCCAGATCGGGGTGGATAGAGAAGAGGATCTGAAACGCTTCAAAGTCACTGACTCGGGCCTGGTTGTCATTCCCAGAGGAGCGAAAGTTGGCTTCTGATTTAAACGTTCTTTTTGCGGTTTCCGAGCTGGCGGGCATTGTTAAAACCGGAGGGCTGGCTGATGTTGCTGGCGCTCTGGGCCCCTGGATGCGTCGGATGGGGCATGATGTGCGGGTGGTTATGCCCGCTTACCGCCAGGCTTTGTCTGAGCTTGCTACGGATGTCGTTGGTGTCGGCCAGGTGATGATGGGGGAGGAGTGTCTTGGTTTTGCGGTTCGGCAGGGGGAGTTTGACGGTGTCCCTGTCTACCTGATTGAGCATAACCGGTACTATGATCGCAGCGGCCTTTATACCCATAACGGCGAAGGGTTTGGAGACAACACCCAGCGTTTTGCCTTTTTCTGTAGGGCTGCCCTGGAATCATGCCAGATTTTGGGGTTCAAACCGGATATTATTCATGGCCACGACTGGCCATCGGCCATGCTCCCTTATTACCTGAAAACCCTGGAAGCCGGTAATCCGTTTTTTGCGGATACCCGTTCCGTGCTGACCATCCATAACGGGGCCTATCAACAGCACACCGACGCCGGGCTGCTGGACTGGCTGGGCATTGACCGTGAGAGTTTTCACCCTGGCTGCTTTGAAGACTATGGCCAGATCAATCTCCTCAAGGGGGGCATTGCCTTTGCGGACAAGGTGACGACCGTGAGCCCGAATTACGCCCGGGAGCTGCTGACAGACCTGGGTTCCCACGGGCTGGTGGACAGCATCCGCAGGCGTGCCCGGGATTTTTCCGGGATTCTCAATGGCTGTGATTACCAGCACTGGGACCCGGCCCGTGACTCCTTATTGCCGGAACATTATTCCCCGGAGAACCGGTCCGGCAAGGTGGTCTGCAAGCGGGTGCTGCAGGAAAGGGTTCATCTGCCGGTTTCTGCAGACCGACCGGTTTATGGTCTGGTCAGCCGTCTCACAGAGCAGAAAGGGTTTGCGTATCTAGTGCCCGCGTTGTGGTCGTTTCTGCAGGGAAGTGATGTCCAGGTGGTTCTCCAGGGTTCCGGGGATCCCGCCATTGCTGAAGCGCTTAATCAGCTGGTGCAGGCTTTCCCGGACCGGTGTCGCTTTGTTCAGGCCTACGATAATGCCATGGCCCACTTGATTGAGGCGGGCTCCGATTTCTTTCTGATGCCGTCGCTGTTTGAACCCTGTGGCCTGAACCAGATGTACAGTATGAAATACGGCACGCTGCCTGTTGTCAGGGCGGTTGGGGGCCTGGTGGATACTGTGGTGGGTTATGATTGCGGAGATGGTCCGGTTTCGGACTCTCTACAATCGGGTTCAGTGCAAGGTAAGCCTGGAAAAAGTGAGTCACAGAAGAAACTGGCTACCGGGTTTATGTTCGACCCACCGGAACCGGAAGCCCTGCAGAACTGCCTGTTGAAGACACTGTCTGTTTACCAGGATAAAGCACTCCTGAATCAACTGATCGATAATGCCATGGCCCTGTCTTTTACCTGGGAGCAGTCGGCCCGACAGTACATCGAAGTCTACCGTTCGAAATAAATGTCATGAATATAGCTGTAACCTCTTTTCCTGCCTCTGATCTGGAGGCGGGTGTTTGTGCCACCCCGTTCAGTACACTGGGTCTTCACTCCCACCCCACCGGCAAGGGCCTTGTGGTCAGGGCGTGGCGACCAGACGCAGTGGCGGTGGATGTCCTGGATTATGTGTCCGGAAAAATGCTGGGAACCATGGAAAAAAGGCCGGATGGTGTCCATGAGCTGCACTTAACCAGACGGCGTAAACCGTTTTTATATCAGCTGGTGGTTCACTGGGAGAATGGACACTGTTTTACGCTGTTTGATCCCTACCAGTTTGGTCAGTACACCCTGACACAGGGGGATATTGACTCGGAAAGCCTTTATCAACACCTCGGCGCCCAGGTGATGTCACATGCTGTGAATACCCGGAGGCGTATTGAGGGAGTGTTGTTCAAGGTGTATGCGCCCAATGCCAGGGCCGTTCATGTGGTGGGCAGCTTTAATGGCTGGGATGACCGACTGCACCCCATGGCCAGTGCCGACGATGGTATCTGGCGGCTATTTGTCCCTGGACTGAAACCCGGCGACCCGTATAAATATTCCGTTCGTGACCAGCAGGGCCAGCACCTGCCCCTGAAAACCGACCCTTTTGCCCGACACATAGAACAGTGGCCGGGGCTTGCCTCTGTTGTTCAAAAGGGTTCCCAGGCTGACGAGACCTTCCCGTGGGGGGATGAACAGTGGATGACAGTCAGGCGTGAGCTTCAGCCCGGTAATCAGCCCATGTCCATCTATGAGGTTCATGCCGGTTCCTGGCGCCGAAAAGACGATGATGGCTTTTTATCGTTCCGTGAGCTGGCCGGGGAGCTGATTCCCTACGTTCGGGAGATGGGTTTCACTCATATTGAACTGTTGCCTGTCTCTGAGCACCCCCTGTTTGACTCATGGGGTTATCAGCCCGTGGGGTTGTTTGCTCCCAGCAGCCGTTACGGCGGTCCGGACGATTTCAGGGTGTTTGTGGATCAGTGTCACCAGGCGGGGATTGGCGTGATCCTGGACTGGGTTCCCGCTCACTTCCCCAGTGACGACCATGGTCTGGTGAATTTTGACGGTAGTTGCCTGTTTGAACATCCGGACCCCCGCCGGGGCTGGCACCCGGACTGGCAGACCTGCATCTATGACTTTGGCAAACCCTGGGTTCAGGACTTCCTGGTCAGCAACGCCCTTTACTGGCTGGATGAATACCATATTGATGGTCTTCGGGTGGACGCTGTGGCCTCCATGTTGTACCTGGACTACTCCCGTAACGACGGAGAGTGGGAGCCCAATGTTCATGGGGGCAATGAAAATCTTGAGGCAGTGGCCTTCCTGCAAAAGTTTAATGACGCCGTGCACCGGAGATTCCCGGATGTCATGACCATTGCCGAGGAATCCACCAGCTGGCCCGGAGTCACCCGCCCGGTGAGTGAAGGTGGTCTGGGCTTTGACTTCAAGTGGAACATGGGCTGGATGAATGACTCTCTGGAGTACATGAAGCAGGATCCGGTGCATCGCCCCTATCACCATAACCAGATCACGTTCAGTACGGTGTACGCCTGGAGTGAGCAGTTTATTCTGCCTCTGTCCCATGATGAGGTGGTCCATGGGAAGGGAACGCTGCTGACCCGCATGCCGGGGGATGAGTGGCAGAAGTTTGCCAGCCTCAGGGCCTATCTTGCCTTTATGTACGCACACCCTGGTAAAAAACTGCTGTTTATGGGCGGAGAGCTGGGAACCGACAGGGAGTGGAACCAGAATGGGTCCCTGGACTGGCATCTGCTGGACGGTGACTCTGATGGCAAAAAGAGTCTGAATGCCGGTGTTCAGACGCTGGTAAAAGGGCTGAACCAGTTGCATCGAAACCTTCCAGCGCTGTATCAGAAAGATATAGATCCTGAAGGCTTTGCCTGGACCGTAGGGGACGACAGCAGTCAGAGTGTACTGGCTTTCCGGCGTTATGATGAAGAGGGAAGGGCAGTGCATGTTGTGTGTAACCTGACGCCTGTTGTTCGTCATGATTACCGCATCGGGGTTCCGGCGGCAGGAGCCTACCAGGAGCTGTTGAATACCGATGATAAACGCTTTGGTGGCAGCGGGGTCAGAACGGGTGACGCACTGCAGGCGGATGACATTGCCATGCACGGTCAGCCATGCAGTTTGTCGCTGACTCTTCCTCCCCTGGCCACAGTGATTCTGGCCAGCGAGTAACGCAACGCTTTAACATTGGCAGGGACTTTCATTGAGAGTCTCTGCTTTTTTTATCTCTCATTTTTCCCGTTCCCATGCTGTCAGCAAGGCGGTAGAGCCCGAAAGGCCGAATAAGTTATTGAAAACTCGATGGCTTTGTTTTTTCATGCCTATGCATATACCGGTATGGGCTGATTATCGGACCTGTTTTCTGACCGGTTTCGTTCAAGGAGGAAAAAATGCCCTATTATGTTTCTGGTTCCATCCGTCCAGGGGAAGTCGTAAAGGTGACATTCGACCCACCCTGGCGCACGAGACAACTTGTGCACTATACCTCCTCCCCTGAACCGTTGCCGGAAGCCATGGTTCGCCGGTTCCCCAAAACGGCGACAGTGGTACTGGAGCGGGGCCAGTTGAGCCCTCCGGATATGATAGGTAATCCAGGTAAAGCATTGATCAATGAGGCCTTGAAAAATCAAATAGAGGCACTGGAACCGGAACTTCACAGTTTTATCCCTGTGGATGTTCTTGATCAGAGGGGCAATCACCACGGATGCTATTACTACCATTGCGTACACCATTTTGCGGATACCCTGAATTATGACCGCACCCGTTTTTTAAGCGGCTTTGGCCTGGAGGCAGGAAAAGCAAGCCATTTTTCATTTCGAGACAATGACGGTGAACGCTGACCTATCATGATGCACCAGAATCGGGTGGCTAACCGGCACTTTTGGCGGGGTCTGAACAAACAAATGAATACTATTTTTTTGTTCAGACCTGTCAGGGGATTTTATCAAGCAACACCGTATGAAAGGGTGGAGGCTCGGTAAAGCGTGGTCTTAACAGGAAAATAGACCAGCGTACCGTTCAAGGGTGCACATCCAGAAGCGATGAGGGTATTGAAAATAACACTGGGTTTCGCAGGATCACAAAGTATAACAGTAGTGATCTATGTCAAATTATCATGCTCTGGTTGTATGCTACTGTCCATAGCCTGAAGCAGTACTTGATAGATAAATAGCAACTTTAACCAGGATCAGGGAGAGGTTTCGTTAGGAAAGGTATTCAATAAAAGTTCTGTGCATTCCTGCAGACCAAACCGTTTGCAGATGTCATGCCCTTAAGACACAAGAATGCAGTTTACACTTAATGGCCCTGGCTCGTAATTGCATGCTGCGATGTATCCTGTGCTGATTTGATGTCTTGTCTTTCAAGGAAGCCCAGGCTCATTGGGAACCGTTTTAACGATATTAAATCGGTCAAAAATAGTTTTCTTGATTCTGAATTTGCCCCTTTCTTGATACGTATTGCTTCTTTTTTCATTTGATGGGCTATTGATCAGGATAAAGGTTTGATCATGAAGTTATTATTTTTTGAGGGATTGAATAAAATCGGTAGAGCAAATATTGTACACTCTGTGTGTTCAGTTTTAATCGCCATCCCTGCTCTACTGCTATACCTGGCTTGGCAGTACTTGATGTTTTTTCTGGGTTTTGTATTTTCAGTGATTTACTTGTTTTCACGATTTAAAAAGTAAGGCTATCCTGTTATAAAATTATCGTTTTAAATAGGATATGTTATAAAAAACTGATGCTGGGAGATGTATAAACCAATTTCAGATATTCAAGTTGGTAAGTAGAGTTGTTGTTCAAGACTTGATCGACACCGTCCTTTCTTTTTTTACGCTCGTCTTCAGTATTCTCAGAGTTTAACAGGTATGAGAATTCAGGGATGAGTAGAAACCCCTCTGGTTAACTGGATGGCCGATGATTGTTTTCATCGGGTTAGTGCTTTTCAGTGCCTGCGGGTTTTACGGGGTAAAAATCATAGTAAAAAAGGTGTGCTATATCAGACAGGATTTGATCAGTATGTTATTAATTTATAAGAAAAATGTGAGTGGTTGGCTGGATGTAGGGCAAAGTGTGTCAGGTGTTATTCTAGCCCTTTTTTTGTGGCTTCATACGATGCTTGTGTCGTCTATAAAGCTGGGTGAAGAGGAGATGGTCTTTGTTGCAAAGACTATGAAGTTGAGCTTTTTAAGTGAAGAGGGTCGTGGATTCCCCTGGGTGGTGAGTTTGGTGGCTCTTGGTATTGCCATTCTGACGCTTTTGCACGCCTGGGTGGTAATACACAAGATACCACTGAACCTGGCTCAACAGCGGACACTTAAAAAGCAGATGGCTGTAATCAAACACAAAGATACCCGCTTATGGCTCTGGCAGGTGATTACCGGTATTGGCCTCTTTATTTTGCTTCCTATCCATCTTTGGCTGATTGGCAGTGCGCCGCAAATCATTGGTCCTGAGGGCAGTGCAAACAGAGTCTGGAATGAGGCCGGGTGGATTATGTATGTGCCATTGCTGCTTTGTGGGCAACTTCATGCTGCCATAGGCATTTACCGGGTCGCCATGAAGTGGGGAATGAATAAAGCAGTGAAGAACCGGGCGTGTTTAAAGAAAGTGATGATTACGTTTGGGGTGGTATTTTCGGGGCTTGGTATGGCTTCTTTATTCGCCTTTATGCCCTATGCAGGTTGATAGCTGAATGGTTAGGTGTTGGGGTTGTTGCTTGTAATCTGGCGATGAAAATGAACTAAAAGCCAGGAATAGCGGCCTATTCATAGAAAAAATAAAACAGACTGTAACCCGGTTTTTTATAAGCACTTCCACTGTGATGTCTGAGAAGACACCAGGAAGATTTATAAACTACCCGGTTAGCGCTAGGAGTACGTGTGAAACTGATATACACCGATTCCCTGGTTGTGGGTGCCGGGCTTGCGGGGCTCAGGGTTGGCATTGCTTCAAAGGAGCATGGCCTGGACACGGTTGTGCTGTCCCTGATTCCTGCCAAGCGCTCTCACTCTTCAGCGGCCCAGGGGGGAATGCAGGCGAGTCTTGGTCATACCGCTAAAGGGCGGGGGGATGATGAAGATGTTCATTTTCATGACACCGTAAAAGGATCTGACTGGGGATGTGACCAGGAAGTGGTTCGTATGTTTGCCCACTGCGCACCCAAAGCGGTTCGCGAACTGGCGGGTTGGGGGGTGCCCTGGACGCGGATAAAGAAAGGTCCCCGTCAGGTGGTGGTGAATGCCGAAAGGGTCACCATAGAAGAGGCTGAAGAGGCCCATGGTTTGATTAATGCCCGTGATTTTGGTGGTACCAAAAAGTGGCGCACCTGTTATACCTCAGATGGTACCGGTCATTCGTTGCTGTATGCGGCGGACAATAAAGCCATTTCTCTGGATATTCCTGTTCACGAGCGTGTTGAGGCGCTGTCACTGATTCATGATGGCAAAAGGTGCCATGGTGTTGTGGCCCGCTGCCTGATTACCGGTGAACTCCGGGCTTATCTTGCCAGGGCAACCACCATTGCAACGGGAGGGTATGGCCGGATCTATTCAGTATCCACCAATGCAGTGGTGTGTGAAGGAATCGGGCAGGCAATGGCCCTGGAAACTGGTGTTGTCAGGTTGGGCAATATGGAGGCCGTCCAGTTCCATCCAACAGCGATTGTGCCCGTAGGGATATTGACCACTGAAGGTTGCCGTGGGGATGGAGGCCTGCTCCGTGACAAGGAGGGGCACCGCTTTATGCCGGACTATGAACCTGAGAAAAAAGAGCTGGCTTCCCGGGATGTAGTGTCCCGGCGAATGACCGAACATATGCGCAAAGGCAAGGGAGTCGATAGCCGGTATGGACCTCATTTGTGGCTGGATATTACCTTGCTGGGCCGTAAGCACATCAATACCAACCTCCGTGAAGTCAAAGAGATCTGTGAAAACTTCCTGGGGATTGATCCTGCTGAAGAGTGGATTCCTGTGCGGCCAACCCAGCATTATTCCATGGGAGGCATTCGCACCGATGCGACGGGGCAGAGTCCGCATTTGAAAGGGTTGTTCAGTGTGGGTGAAGCGGCATGCTGGGATATGCACGGTTTTAATCGTCTGGGGGGGAACTCATTGGCAGAAACCGTTGTTGGCGGCATGATCGTTGGTAAGTACGTAGCTGATTTCTGTGAGGAAAATACTCTGGAAATCAATACTGCCCTGGTGGAGACGTTTGTTGACCGGCTGAGGGAGGAAATTGATGAGCTGATAGAGGGCGGTGGCTCTGAGTCAGCCTTTGAAGTCAAAGCGGCCATGCAGCAAACCATGATGAGTTATGTGGGGATATTCCGCAACGGGCCAGAGCTTGAAAAGGCTGTGGAGGAGTTGCAGGCGCTCCTGTTGCGTGCCCGGAACATGGGTGTTACCTGCAAGAAGCGTCATGCCAATCCAGAGCTGGTGGAAGCCTTGCGGGTGAAACGTATGTTAAAGGTGGCTCTCACCGTCGCCAGTGGTGCTCTTGCCCGTACTGAGAGCCGGGGAGCCCATGCCCGTGAAGATTATCCGCAGCGTAATGATAAGGAGTGGCTGAACCGGACCCTGGCAAGTTGGCCTGACTCCAGTGCGACAGTGCCCACTCTTGAGTACGAATCCCTGGATGTGATGAAGATGGAGCTGCCTCCCGGTTATCGGGGCTACGGTGAGGATAATGCTATTGCCCACCCGGATACGGAAAAGCGGGAACGGCAAATCACTGAAATACTGAGGGGGTTGGGTGAGCATGCAGATCGGCACGAGCAACAGCATGCCTTGATGCCCTTTGAAGTACCCGAGTCACTAAAAGACAAGAATGAGCGTTTGCATGATGCAGGATAACCGGGTTAAACATCACCAGCCGCAGAATCAGCCTGGAGCACGAATCCAATGAGTCAGGGCCGTATCTTAACATTGACTGTTTTCCGCTATGACCCCCAGGAACCCGGTGGTCAACCGTGTATGGTCAGCTATCAGATTGAAGAAGCGCCGGGAATGACGGTGTTTATTGCCCTGAATATGATCAGGGAGCAGCAGGATGCCTCTTTGCAGTTTGATTTTGTCTGTCGGGCCGGCATTTGTGGAAGCTGTGCCATGGTCATTAATGGTCTGCCAACGCTGGCTTGTCGTACTCTTACCAGCAAGTTTCCGGAGGGTGAAATTACGCTTATGCCTTTGCCCGGGTTTGAGTTGATCGGTGATCTGTCAGTGAATACCGGTCAGTTTATGCGGGAGCTGGCAGAGCGGCTTGAGTTGTGGTTACAGCCCGGGTCTGACGATGTGGATATTCATCGGATGGAAGCACCGATGGACCCGGAGGAAGCGGAGAGGCTGTATGAAATTGAGCGTTGTGTTGAGTGCGGTATTTGTGTGTCGGCTTGTGCGACAAAACAGATGCGGGATTCATTTGTAGGGGCCGTTGGCATGATGAAAATCGCCCGGTTTGCCCTCGACAGCCGTGATGCCCGTGAGGTGGAAGATTTTTATCATGTGCTGGGCAATCAGGACGGCGTATTTGGTTGTATGACCTTGCTCGGCTGTCAGGATAATTGTCCAAAAGATTTGCCCCATATGCAGCAAATTGCCTACTTGCGTCGAAAGCTGGCCTTGAGAGGGCATCAGCAGCCATCCGGGTGAGCCAACACATTTTTGTCAATGAGCGTTTAGGGGGGTGTGAAGCGGCAGCAGGGGGGATAAAGCCTTTGTTGTTTGGTTTCCGGGAAAATCGATTTGGCAAGGAGTTGCCAGAAGTGTCAGGAGAGAGAAGCTTCTGGCCAGCCTGGGGTTATTACAGGTGAATCTCTTGTGAGTTACTGTAACCGGTCATAATGGCATTTCTGCGATAACCCGCCGGGCTCCCTTGCACTGAGGATAACTGCTGCACACCCAGCAGTGCTGACCGGCATAAGGCCCTTTTTTCAGGGTTCTCAGGGTCATGGCTGAGTGGCATTTGGGGCAGGTTTCTGCAGGTTCCTGCATAAGTTCATCGTTGGTAACATCAGAATGTTGTGCCCCAGCCGTCCTGGGCAAAACCGCATCTTCAACGGTCAGCTCGGACACCACTTTACGGGAGCCCTGCATCTCATCGTCGGGAATCTCCAGTTCTTCAATGCCACAGGTGGCCAGCACCGTTCTTCGCAACTGTGGGACATCCCGATAGGGCTTCATTTCATACTCCAGCAGGGGCAGTTCAGCCGCCTCGCAGAGTCTTCTCAAGGTTTGGATGGCCCTTGAGTTATGGCTGGAACCATAGGGGATCAGTTTGATGACGCACCGAACTTCCATTTTCCGCCGGTGGTAAAGAACAAAGTCAAATTGCTGGATCCCGGCCATACGCAGGATAACGGCAGATCGGCTGAAGCGGCCGGCTTTGAGCACATCTCTGATGGGGAGGGATGGGAAAATCGCCAGGTGGCTGCGAACGGCAATGTCCAGCTGGCCAAGAAAAGCCCGGGTATCCGGTTCAAGCAGCGGCCGGTTAGTGGCAACCTTGAGCGGGCCGAAAGCCAGCCAGGCGAGTACCGCCAGGGAGATGATCAGTAAGGCTGAGGCGCCAATAAGTAATGGAAGGCTTTCCTGAAACACTGAAGAACTGCTCTTTATTCCGATCGACTTCGAATCAACGGCATTCCAGCCAATGCCTCTCCTTTCGTACTCTCTTTTCACAAGAAATGCACAGGAGAAATGCACTGTGTGCCCATGACAACAATAAACGGGCACAGACAATACCGCTTTCTATTGGATCAGTGAATCAGATCACGAAAAAGCACTTCATACCGAATCATTTCCAGCCATTGCCGGAAACGGCCCGGTTGTCAGCCCAGCGCCTCATAATAGCGGTTTGCAGCGACAGTAAAGAATACGTGTTTGCCCGGTATCCCTTATCCGGGCTATGCATCCATGCAAACTGTCTGCTGGCAAACAGCCCTACGCAGGAAGTGATTCTTCCTGGGTAGCTGAGGTGTCCTGGTTATTGCCTGAAGCGGCTGTGCCATTGCCATTGTCGGGAATCACCTTGGTGGCGATCAGCCCTTTGGGGCCATGGCCAATCTCAAAGCTGACCACCTGACCGGCTTTCAGGGTTTTGAACCCTTCCATGTCAATGACGGAGTAGTGAATGAGAACGTCTTGATTTTCAGTGGCTTCCTGAGCCTGGATAAATCCATATCCCTTCGGGTTATTAAACCACTTGACTGTACCTACCAGCATAGCTTCCATTTCCTTCTTGGTCGCTTCCATACAGCTTATATCCTTCAAATATTACATTGACGGAACTGCTGGGAAACTGCAACCCTTGTTGTTTTATTTTTGGTGTTTTTTTGTTGGTTCATAAACTTTCTTATTAACAAAAGTGCCATCCTTGCCACTTCTCCCTTCCATTATGCCCTGATCAAGCGGGTCAACCCATCAGGTTACCGGCAAAGGGAATTTACAATATAACACTATCAATAGCCTTTATAACAGCCCTGGCACCGCTTTATATACTGCCAGGGATGTATTCTTTAGATAAAAATGCCGTTGCATGGCTCCTCAGTTATTTTCAGGGTTCAGAGTAAGCGGCATTTTCCGCTCATGGCTGTTTAAAGCTGTATCACATATGTCTTATGTCGTGCAGGCCGGGCGAACCATTTAAACAGTTGCAGAGGGGGTGTGAAGAGGCAGGCTCACCGTGGAGTGAGCCTGTAACAGAGTAGCTTGTAACAAAGAGCCTACAGGGCTCAGGAAGCCTTTTCCTGTTTTTTCTCTTCCACCGGCAGGGTGAACATATCCTTGATGCTGTTTTCTTCGTCAACGGACTCCAGCCGCACATCAAAGCCCCAGAGCCTGCGGACATGTTTGATGATTTCGGTGGTACTGTCAGCCTCCAGAGGTCTGCCACGGTGCATGTAATGGCGCAACGTCAATGAGCGGTCACCCCGGATGTCCACATTGTACACCTGGATATTGGGTTCCCGGTTGCCCAGGTTGTATTGGGCCGCCAGGTTCTCCCTGAGCTGCCGGTAGCCACTGTCGTCATGAATGGCGTCAATCTCCAGATAGGGATTGATGTCATTGTCATCAATGCTGAACAGCCGCATATCCCGCATCACTTTGGGAGAAAGGTACTGCAGGATAAACCCTTCATCCTTGAAGTTGCGCATGGCAAAGTGAACCGCATCCAGCCAGTCTGTTCCGGCCAGGTCCGGGAACCACTCGCGGTCTTCATCGGTGGGTTCTTCACAGATCCGGCGGATATCCCGGAAGATATTGAAGCCCAGGGTATAGGGGTTGATGCCGCTGTACCTGGGGTCATCAAAGTCCGGCTGGAACACCACGCTGGAGTGGGAGTGGAGAAATTCCATGATAAAGCCTTCGGTGATCAGGCCTTCATCGTACATTTCATGCATCAGGTGGTAATGCCAGAACGAAGCCCAGCCTTCGTTCATCACCTGGGTCTGGCGTTGGGGATAAAAATACTGGGCGACCTTGCGGACAATCCGGATGATCTCCCGTTGCCAGGTTTCCAGTAGAGGGGCGTTCTTTTCGATGAAGTAGAGCAGGTTTTCTTCCGGGTCTTTCGGGAAGCGTACTTCCTGCTTTTCCTGCTCACTTTCCCGAACCGGGATGGTACGCCAGAGGTCGTTCAGGTTTCTCTGGATATACTCTTCCCGCTCCTGGGCCATGGCCTTTTCCTGCTCCGCCGACATGGGTTTCGGCCGGACATAGCGATTCACCCCCTGGTTCATCAGGGCGTGGCAAGCATCCATCAATTCCTCTACGGCGGTAATGCCGTATTTTTCCTCACACTGGGCCACGTAGTTCTTGGCAAACAGCAGGTAGTCGATGATGGAGCTGGCATCGGTCCACTGCCGGAACAGATAGTTGCCCTTGAAGAACGAGTTATGGCCATAACAGGCGTGGGCAATCACCAGTGCCTGCATGGGCATGGTGTTCTCTTCCATCAGGTAGGCAATGCAGGGGTCTGAGTTAATAACAATCTCGTAGGCCAGCCCCATGCGGCCGCGCTGGTAATTCTGCTGATTGCTCAGGAAGCTTTTGCCATAACTCCAGTGGTTGTACATCAGGGGCATGCCTACTGAAGAGTAAGCATCCAGCATCTGCTCAGAACTGATGACCTCTATCTGGTTGGGGTAGGTGTCCAGCCGGAACTTGTCCGCCAGGCGGGAAAATTCCCTGTCGTATATTTCCAGCAGCTCAAAGGTCCACTCCGAGTCTGTGGAGAGCGGCTGCTTCCTTTTGCCTTTTTGTTTTTCAATGTCCCCATCAGAAAGGGGCTGTCTGGTTTCAGCTTCCAGCATGACTTCCCTCCTTTTTCTCAAATAAGCGTCGGAAGGTTGGGTAGATGTCCCCGTAGCTGCGGATCTGCTGCATGGCAAAGTGACCCGGATGCTCCTGCTCGATACTCTTGTATTCATACCAGAGATTCTGGTGGTGACGGTCGGTGATCTCTACATAGGAGTAGTACTGACAGACCGGCAGGAGTTTCTGCAGGATGATATCCCGGCATTTGCTGGAATCCGCTTCCCAGTTATCGCCGTCAGAAGCCTGGGCAATGTAGATGTTCCACTCACTGGGGGAGTATCGATCCTGAATGATCTCATCGGACAGCTTCAGGGCCGTGGAAACCACGGTGCCACCGGTTTCCCGGGCATAGAAGAAATCGTTCTCGTCACACTCCCTGGCCTCACTGTGGTGGCGGATAAAGACCACTTCCACGGCTTCGTAGTTTCTTTCCAGAAACAGATACAGCAGCAGGAAGAAACGTTTGGCCATGTCCTTGATGTCACGGGTCATGGAGCCGGATACGTCCATTACACAGAACATGACGGCCTTACTGGAAGGCTGGGGTACTTTGGCCAGGTTGTTGAACTTGAGATCGAAGTCATCAATAAACGGCAGTCGTTTCAGCTTTTTATTGAGCACATTGATCTCTTCGCGAATCCGGCGCGCCTGCTGCTGATCCACTTCCTCCGGGCTCACTTCCATCTCGCGAAGTTCCCGCTTGAGGGTGCGGATCACCCGGCGGTCTTTGCCAGACAAAGCGATGCGCCGGGCATGGGCAGCTCGCAGTGAACGCACCACGTTCAACCGGTCCGGGGAACCGGCACTGGTGAATCCGGCCCGCTTGAGTTTGTAGTCGGTGCTGTCTTTCAGCTCTTTTCTGACCAGGTTTGGCAGCTCCAGGTCATCAAACAGGTATTCCAGGAACTCGTCCCTGTTGATCTGGAAAACAAACTCGTCTGCACCTTCGCCGCTGTCGCTGGCCTGACCGTCACCACTCCCCTGACCACCGCCACCGGGTGGGCGCTGGATACGGTCGCCGCTGTTGTATTCTTTATTTCCTGGGTGAACATGGCCGTGGTGTCCTCCCTGGCCATGGTGAAAGAAGGGCTCGTTCAAGTCCTTCTTTGGGATAGTGATGTCGCTGCCGCTCTCAACGTCGGTAATGGAGCGCTGATCAACGGCATCCTGAACAGCCTCTTTAACCAGGCTGCGATAACGCCTCAGAAAGCGCTGTCGGTTGACCGTGCTTTTCTTTTTCCCATTGAGGCGTCGGTCGATGATTAGGCTCATAAGACGCTCTCCCGATGATTATTGTCCGGTGGTAAAGGCTCTTTAGAGAGCTGAAGGCTCTTGTCAGAGTTGAAGGCCCTTTATCGAGCTTAAAGCTCCTGCCTATTGAACGACAGGAGTCATCTGGGTCGTCCCCTCCTCACAAGGCCGGTTCTGCACTCATGAGGAGTGGGTTGGTACCAGGGGTTACTGAGACTTGCGAACCCGGATATACCACTCGGACAGCAGGCGGACCTGTTTCTCGGTATAGCCATGGGCCACCATGCGGTCGACAAAGTCAGCGTGCTTGCGCTGGTCGTCCTGGGAGCCCTTGGCGTTAAAGGAGATCACCGGCAGCAGGTCTTCCGTGTTGGAGAACATCTTCTTCTCAATGACGGTGCGCATTTTTTCGTAGCTCAACCAGCTGGGATTCTTGCCGTCATTATTGGCCCTGGCCCGCAGTACAAAGTTCACCACTTCGTTACGGAAGTCCTTGGGATTGGCAATGCCTGCTGGTTTCTCGATTTTCTCCAGCTCTTCACTGAGGGCGGAACGGTCGAGAATATGGCCGGTATCCGGATCCCGGTACTCCTGATCCTGAATCCAGAAGTCCGCGTAGGTGATGTACCGGTCAAAGATGTTCTGGCCGTACTCTGAGTAGGATTCCAGATAGGCGGTCTGGATTTCCTTGCCCAGGAACTCAATGTACTTGGGCGTCAGGTACTCTTTGATAAACGACAGGTAACGATCCTGAATCTCTTCCGGGAACTGGTGCTGCTCAATCTGCTGTTCCAGAACATAAAGCAGGTGTACCGGGTTGGCCGCTACCTCAGAGGGATCAAAGTTAAAGACCTTGGACAGGATCTTGAAGGCAAAACGGGTTGAAAGGCCGTTCATGCCTTCATCCACGCCGGCCATATCCTTGTATTCCTGAAGGGGCTTGGCGTTCGGGTCGGTATCTTTCAGATTTTCACCGTCGTACACCCGCATCTTGGAAAAGACGGCAGAGTTTTCCGGTTCCTTGATCCTTGACAGGGTGGTGAACTGGGCCAGCATTTTCAGGGTGTCTGGTGCGCAGGGGGCATCCCTGAGAGAGCTGTTTTCCAGAAGCTTCTCATAGATATGAACCTCTTCACTGACCCGCACGCAGTAGGGCACCTTGACGATGTTGACCCGGTCAATAAACGCTTCGTTGGTTTTGTTGTTGCGGAAAGTCTGCCACTCGGACTCGTTAGAGTGCGCCAGCAGTATGCCTTCATAAGGAATGGCGCCCAGGCCTTCGGTGCTGTTGTAGTTACCTTCCTGGGTAGCGGTCAGCAATGGGTGCAGAACCTTGATGGGGGCCTTGAACATCTCCACAAACTCCATGAGGCCCTGGTTGGCACGGCACAGAGCGCCCGAGAAACTGTATGCATCGGGATCGTCCTGGGAGAACTCCTCCAGTTGACGGATGTCCACCTTGCCCACCAGGCTGGATATGTCCTGGTTATTTTCATCACCGGGTTCGGTTTTGGCGATGGCCACCTGATTCAGCTGGCTTGGATAGAGTTTTACCACCCGGAACTTGGAGATGTCGCCACCAAATTCATTCAGGCGCTTAACCGCCCAGGGGGACATAATGTACTTCAGGTAGCGGCCGGGGATGCCATACTCTTCCCGGAGGATATCGGCATCCTCTTCCGGGTTGAACAGGCCCAGGGGCGACTCAAAGATAGGCGATCCCTTGATGGCATAGAACGGCACCTTCTCCATCAACTGCTTGAGCTTTTCTGCCAGTGAAGACTTACCGCCCCCCACCGGGCCCAGCAGGTACAGGATCTGTTTCTTTTCTTCTAATCCCTGGGAGGCATGCTTGAAATACGACACGATCTGCTCAATGGCTTCTTCCATGCCATAGAAATCTTTGAAAGCCGGATACTGCTTGATGAGTTTGTTGGAAAAAATCCGGCTCAAACGGGGATCCCGTGAGGTATCAACGACTTCAGGCTCACCAATAGCAGTCAACATCCGCTCAGCTGCATTGGCGTAAGCCCCGGGGTCTTTTTTGCAGAGTTCCAGGTACTCAGTAAGACTCATCTCTTCCTGCTGAGTGGACTCATACCTCTGCTGATATTGTGCGAATATGGACATTTATTCTTCTCCTCGCCTGGTTCTGGTAAGTCTTGAAGGCGTACTGCTTAATTATGGTTATCAGGAGCTTTTTATTTCTTTGGACGACACCTGGTAGTGGCCATATCGATGTACGTACATTTACGTTATATAACTAATGGAACCGATAGTCTATAACTTTTATTGGCTAAATTAACGTCTTGATCTGACAGGGAATAATCGAAAAACAGGTAGCAGGGGAAAGGGTGGAAAATAAATGTATCCTGTCATGGTAAAACGTTTTCATAGATAAATCTAACAACTCCGTCGTTTACTAACGAATGTAATTTTAGAACGCTTCTGCTGCCTTTCTGAAAATAAAAACAAATCGATTTCGGTCTGTTTTTTGTACAGTCGAGTTGTAAAAAAACGTTGTCGCTTATTGGGTGACCAGATGCTTTAATTGAAAACGATCATAGTGCCAGATCCACAATTCAGGATTTTGTCGTATCACGGCTTCCATTCTGTCGAACAGGCGCTGCAGGTTACTCTGAATGTCCCGTTCTCTGTTGCCGGTCAGTTCCAGGGGAAAGGGTTCAAAGTGGCAATGCCACCGTCGTTTTTGCCCAGGCCTCTGCTCCTCGCCCCCTTTCTCAAGGGTGCAAAAATGAAAGAGCACTGGAACGTTCATCATCATGGCAGAGGTGATCAGGCTGGCAGGCGCCCGGGTCTCCATGCCAAAAAAGCGGACAGGCGCCTCATCAGATCGCATATCACAATGAAGAAAGAGGGCCTCTTTTCGTCTCAGGGTTTTCATGACCGCAACAGGGTCTCCACGCTGGATAAAGCGTATGCCCACTCGATCCAGCAGCCACTGCCCTGCAGCATTGAGCCAGGGCTTTTGCTTACCGGCCCCGATGACCGTAGAGACCGCTACCCCTTCCCTGCTCAGGGCCAGTGTGGCGATATCCGGTGGCCCCATATGGGGGGCGGCAATCAGAAGCCCCCTGTTTTCAGCCAGGATCTGCCGGACGGTCTCAAGGTTGTGGAGTTGATAATGGCATCGATGGAGCCGGGGGATGGACAGGAGGTAATCCAGGCCATTTCGAGCGGCGGATTCAGCCAGTTGGTCCAGGACGTTATCCGGTTGCTCTGGAAACGCTTTCTTCAACGCGGCACGGGCGATGGTTCCCTTCTTCCGGTCAACCAGTCGCCCACCCACTCTGGCCAGTTTTTGCACCAGGCATTCTGGTAAGATGGACAAAAAGCGCATTACACCGATGGACAGAGTTGCTTTGATGCGGTGGTTGGTGGTTTGATTGGGTGCCATCCTGGCCTCCTGTTTTGTCCGAGTTTGTTCTTGTGATTCAGGAAAGCTTATGGACTTTTAATACAAGACCTGAACATTGAAATCAATTGAGAGAGTGAAATGACCTTCCTTCTATACCTGATTCTTGGGGCTTTTGCCGGCACGCTTGCGGGTCTGTTTGGTATTGGAGGTGGGTTAATTATTGTACCGGTGCTGATCTTCAGTTTTGAGTTGCAGGGACTTTCTCCGGAGGTCCTCACTCACCTGGCGGTGGGCACATCCCTGGCAACCATTGTGATCACCTCATTAAGTTCGATTAACGCTCATCACAGCAAGGGGGCAGTGTGTTGGCCGGTCTTTGCCATGTTGACGGTGGGCATTCTGATGGGCTCCTTGTTGGGAGTGTATACCGCTATTCAGCTCAGTGGCCAGGTGCTGCAGCGTTTGATCGGGGTATTTGCCATAGCGGTGGCGGCCAAAATGTGGTTTGGTTTTCAATCGGGGGCAGGCTCAACAATGCCTGGGCGGCCGGTGATGGTCTTTGCGGGGGGCGTTATTGGCTGGGTGTCCAGTATTTTTGGCATTGGTGGCGGGACCCTGTCAGTGCCTTTTTTAAGGCGCAGCCACCTGCCCATGGCCCAGGCGGTGGGGACTTCTGCCGCCTGTGGTTTGCCCATAGCTCTGATGGGAACCGCTGCCAACATGGTGCTTGGCTATGACAATGCTCAGGTGCCCGCCCTGGCGACGGGGTATGTCTATTGGCCGGCCTTTTTTGGCATTGTACTGACCAGTGTACTGTTTGCCCGGCTAGGGGCTTTGCTTGCCCACCGGCTGCCTTCTGAGCAGCTTCAGAAGCTGTTCGCAATTTTGCTGGTGGTGGTGGGGAGCAAGTTTTTGCTTTCGTGAGTTTAGGCCTGTCAGAAGCGGTTACACGAAAGCACAGCCCTGCTCCAGGGCCTTATGGAGTCCAGGGGCATACCCTTGTTGATCACGGGCATTCAGCAGGTCCAGTTTGCACTGTTCTGGCAGTGAGCTGGCGAGTACTTTCTGGCAGAAAACGTCTGCGACTTTTGATTGACCTTTATCCAGGGCAGCCTGCAAGCCGGTTCTGTTTTCTGTTCCCCTGGCTGCCAATAGAGCCATTTTTTGGGGCAGCGGCAGTGAGCTTGAAAGGACCGCATCACAGAAAACACTAACCGTTTTGTGGTGGCCTTTTTCCATGGCCGTATGTAAGCCAGTAACCCCGGCGCCGTCACTGGCATTTAGCAACCCAAACTTATGCTCCACTGGAAGGTTGCTTTGATGAATCAGATCGAAGAATACCTTTATGGAATCTGGCTGATTATGACTGAAGGCGGCGTTGAACCCAGCGGTGCCCTCTAAGTTTTCTGCAGAGAGTAGTCGTACTTTTAGGGGTAGGGGTAAAGAGCAGCCAAGAATGATGTGGCAATAGGTGTGAATACTCGTTGGGCAACCGTGTGCAAATGCACAATAGAGCCCCGGATGGCCATCAGAAGTCAGTGACAGTAAAAGTTTTACTTTTTCTTCTTCGGAAAATGAACTGTTTAAAATCAGTTTGCAAAACTCTTTTATAGACCCCGGGTGGCTATCCAGCATTGCTGCTGATAGCCCTGGTAATCCAGTGGCGTCCTTGGATGAGAGTATTTCATGTTTTATCTGGTTTGGGAGAGTCGTATCGGCCAGGATAGACTTGGCCCGTCTCTTCCATTCAGCCTGTTCAAGCACTCCGTCATAGAGTGCAATGAAAAGTCCCATAGGGTCACCAATCAGGACTGTTTCTCTTTCAGAGGCTTTATCTGTCCAATCGGCGAGTTCAAAGACTGCAGATTGATTCTTGTCATCAAAATACAGGTCAATAAGCTTCTGGGGCAGAAAGTCATGAATACTGAGATGGGGGATGTTTTCAATTCTGCAAACGATCCTTTTATGTCGGGTTGTATCATTTGGATCGTAGAAGAGAATGATAACAAGATCATCTTTTATAATTAGTCTCATTGCCATGGCGTGATTGTCACTTAGGAAAAAATAGGAGGCTTCATGTCTTTTTTTGCCTTCTGCCTGGCGAAAGGTCGTTGAGCACACATGAATTAGTGCATCTGTGAAGTGACTTAAGTCGAAGTATATTGCTTTTCTGGTTTTCTTTGATTGTCTGAGTGTATGCCACTCATCATCTACAAACGCAGGGTGATTTTCGACTTTTTCTATGGAGTTGATTGACTCCTGCCCTTTTCCTTTTTTTGTGCTTATTGTCTTTTTTAGAAATGCGGTAGACCAGTCTACGCATGTTATTTCTTGGTTTTTACGAGTTCCTTGTTTAAATTTGGCTCGGCAATTCAGCCCTTTTTGTGATTCATGAGAATGGTAAATGAGGATTGTATCCGGGTTACATGAAAGGCACATATCTCTTTCTTTTAACGGGGGGGGGAGAGTCAGGTCAGCAGGAAAAAAAGAGCTTTGCCCCCATTGAATAACAGACGACACCACTTTGTGCAGGTTAACAGTATATTGACCCAGTTTTGCACCAAGATCGCTATTAGCTGTTTTCTGGACAAAAGGTCTTCCTTCTTCACGAAGTTTTCTGATTTTTTCACAATAATAGTGCGGGCTGCTCTCTATCATAGTGAGCCTCTTCTTCCTTGAAGTTCGATGTATTATGCCAAAGCGCACAGGGGGGATTCATAACCTTTGGGTTAGTCAGGCTAACAGGGTGTGAACTTTGCCAGAATCTTTGAAAACCGAGTCGTAGCCAGGGCATTGTGTATCTCTGACTGCGGTAATGCTGATTTTCAGGATTTCTGGCACTGGTGGCTGGCTGTGATACCTTGGTAGACTCACCCCTCATTATTTTGAATTGAACGGGAACAGATTTGTGATCGCCTATCCGGAAATCGACCCCATTGCCTTTAGCCTTGGGCCACTGAGTGTCCACTGGTATGGCCTGATGTACCTGGCCGGTTTTGCCCTGGCGCTGTGGCTGGGAGGCGTTCGGGCCAGAAAATCCAATGGCCTCTGGCAGCCTGAGCAGGTCAGTGATCTGGTGTTTTTCGGTGCGGTCGGGGTAATCCTGGGGGGACGCTTTGGTTACGTGGTGTTTTATAACTTTGACTATTTTCTAAGGGATCCCCTCTGGCTGTTCAAGGTCTGGGATGGGGGGATGTCTTTCCATGGCGGCTTGCTCGGGGTTCTGGTGGCCATGTGGCTCTATGGACGGAAAATCGGCAAACACTTTTTCCAGGTAACGGATTTTATTGCCCCCCTGGTTCCTCTGGGGCTGGGGCTTGGGCGAATTGGCAACTTTATTGGGGGAGAGCTGTGGGGCCGTGCGACTGATGTACCCTGGGCAATGGTGTTCCCATCTGACCCCAGCAGATTGCCCCGGCATCCGTCCCAGTTGTATCAGTTCTTTCTGGAAGGCGTGGTGCTGTTCTCTGTTTTATGGTGGTTTTCTTCAAAGCCCAGGCCGCGAATGGCCATTTCCGGACTGTTTTTGCTGGTCTACGGTCTGGCCCGTTTTGCGGTGGAGTTTGTCCGTCAGCCTGACAGCCAGCTGGGCTTTATTGCCTTTGACTGGTTGACCATGGGGCAACTGCTGTCCCTGCCAATGATTGTTCTGGGCGTCGGCATGATCGCCTGGGCTTACCGCAACAACCCGCTCGACAACGGTATCAATGTTGACGATGCGGCCTGGTTGAAACTGTATGGATCGAAAAGACGATGAAACAATATCTGGACCTGCTCCGTCATGTTAAGGATAAGGGTACGTTCAAATCGGATCGGACTGGGACAGGCACCTACAGCGTGTTTGGTTACCAGATGCGTTTTGATCTGTCAGACGGTTTTCCCCTGGTGACCACCAAGAAGTGCCACCTTCGCTCCATCATTCATGAGCTGCTCTGGTTTCTGAAAGGGGACACCAATATTGGTTACCTGAAAGAAAATGGCGTTCGAATCTGGGACGAGTGGGCAACCGAGCAGGGTGATCTCGGTCCGGTATATGGCAAGCAGTGGCGTAGCTGGGAGGCCCCTGGGGGAGAGGTTGTGGATCAGATTCAGTGGCTGCTCAATGAAATCAAAACCAATCCGGACTCCAGGCGGATGGTGATCAGTGCCTGGAACCCAACTGTCCTGCCTGATGTGGCGTTTTCTCCAAAACAGAATGCGGCCATGGGGCGCCAGGCATTGCCTCCCTGTCACTGCCTGTTCCAGTTTTATGTGCTTAATGGACGGCTATCCTGCCAGTTGTACCAGCGCAGTGCGGATATATTTCTGGGGGTTCCTTTCAATATTGCCTCTTATGCGCTGCTCACTATGATGATTGCTCAGGTCTGCGGTCTTGAACCCGGTGATTTTGTTCATACCTTTGGAGATGCACACCTTTACTCCAACCATCTTGAACAGGCTGAGGAACAACTGGGCAGAAAGCCTTTCCCGTTGCCCCAGATGAAGCTGAATCCGGCCATTGACAGCCTCTTTGACTTCACCATTGATGATTTTGAGCTGGTGAACTACGAAGCTCATCCTCATATCAAGGCAGCGGTATCGGTTTAGCAGCAACCCGTGTACATTGGCAACCGGCTCCATTCCATAAAATGTTTCTGGAATGGTGCAGGTTGTTGCGGAGCACAGCGAGGCACTATAGGTGCCTGGCAGGGCTTTGCGTGGGGAAGGTGAACTGAACTGAACCACTCAGGCTTCAGATTCTCCTGCTGCCTGGGGCAGGTGAAGTTTTCGGAACGCTGGATGGCCTGGTAACACTGTTTGTTCAGCCGGGCTCCGGGGGTGCTGTCCAGGCGGTATCCTGGGAGGCCAGTGTTTCTCATTTGAACCATCATATGGCCACCAAATACCAGACAGTGCTCGACCATAAGGGGGCCTCCCCCCAAGAGGGCTGCCTGGTCATGAGCTTCGGAGATTCCGGTGCGGTCCTTATTGCTTTTACACCCAGTAAACTCCGGCATCTTGAGGAGTCGAAGCAGGGCTTTCAGCTTCATGGAGAATTCGAAGGGACCTTTTTCCATGGAGGCTTTTTGCAGGCCGCTGTTCACCATTTCCCAGAGTTCATCGGCCAGCTTCCGGGCACTGGTCTGTTCATCGGTCGATAAACCGGGCAGTTTCTCCCCCAGCATGCCCTGATGGCTGCCGGAGCTTCCCACAAGCCGGGTCAGGGCCTTCCTGTTGATGGTCATAACGCTCTTCCAGGTGTTGGCGTGCCTGGCCAGCCAGGGTTTAAGAGCCAGCATATTGCAGGGCAGGACAAACATCAGCGGGTTGGCTTTGACCTTCACGGTCAGGGGCTGTCCATTAGATTGTGTGATGGTCAATTCCCTGGGCGTGTTGATCATTGAATCCAGGTAATCATCCAGTTTTTTCACCCATTCTTTTTCATTATCCTGATCCATCAGTTTTGCCAGCAGGCCGTCTCGCAAATGGTCAGGGCTCATCAGGTTAAGATAGGCCAGGTCAAGCTCGATCACATGATCAGGGTCTGTGGCAGCCTGCTTCAACGATTCTGGTTGGCAGTGAACCAGAGTGGCGGTCAGGATTTCATCCAGACGGTCATTGGTCTGGACGGTCTGTTCTTCCCCTTTCGCTTTATAGGCCAGCGGGCATCCCACCCTGATACGCCGGGTGACCACTTCATCATCCACTTCCATGGTATACCCCAGCATATTCACAGCATGCTTTGTATCTCTGAGCATTGAGGGCTGAAAGGTTCCCCCATAGGAATGTTTAAAGGGATCTCTGTCGTTCATTGAAGCATCCGGGGACGGACCATGGAAACGCATATCGGCGGCCGGAGTGTAAGTGAAGCGCACTTTATGCCAGCCATCTTCTTTATAAACATAAAGTTCGCTGGCAAAGCTACTGCTGTCTTTGGAAAGTTCATCAATAAGCCGCTGATCAAATGCCTCGCCGGACAGGCCGTTCTTCTGCCCGATTTTCCTGAGTTTATTTTGCAGTTTGATTAAAAGGGCGACGGCATTTTGCACACAGCCATCAGTGCTACCGTTTGTTGAGGGAATATCACGGTATTTCTGAATGACCTCCATGGCTTGTTGTTTCCCCTTGAAACTGTCAGGCAGTTTATCCGCAACTTTCTGGTGGAGATCGACCTGTTTTAAGTAGTTTGACGGGCTTCTGAAGTCATGCAGAACTGCGGTATCAATATAGTCATTGAGACCCTTGAAGTCAGCCTCAAGTCGGGCCATTGCCTGCCGTAATGGGTCATAACGCGGATCATCGGATATCTGCTCTTTAAAATACGAGCGGAGTTTTTTCAGTTTTTTGGCTTCAAATAGTGCCAAGTGTGGTTGAACAGTCTGTTTATCAGAGCCTTCTGACAGAAACTTCATTTGTATGTGTTCAATAAGGGCTTTCAGGTCACTTTGGCATTGACTCATTGAAGCTTGCACACTGTCTATTTCGACTTCATCAACAGGGGGGGATGGAGGCAGAAAAATCGGAACCTTACTTTTCAGCATGATTGAATGGTCATTCTGCATGGACGTCTCTTCAGGTGCTTTCAGAAGATCGTCATGGAAATCCTCCAGTTCATCCTCACTGTTTTCCAGGGGAGTAATATCAATTTGTTTGTCAGGCAGAGGGCTGTCATATCCACCGTCTGAAGAATCGGAGCCCGGTGGGATGGGCTCAGGGAAATCAAGATGCACATCTTTCAAGGCTGTTACATCACTCTCTGCTCTAGAGGCGCTGGTGGAATTACTGTCAATACCGCTGTCTGGAGCCTGTGGAGCTAACGGTTCAATGTTGATTGGAATGGGTAATTTTCTTTCTCCAGGATTGGCCTGCACCTGAGGAGGCTTTGGAATCGCCAGGCGCAGTTGTCCGCTGTTTTTTTTGTCTATCCAGCTCTGTTCGGCTGGATTGTGCGTTGGTGCGGTGGTGGTTTGAACATGGCGATCTGCAGCCAATTGAGCGGGTCCTGCTGGCTCCGTGTTTGGTGCAGGTGGGCTGTAGCGGCGGGTCGGTGAGAAACTTCGTACAATTCTGTCGTAAATGGATTGACCGGCAGACACTATTTTTTGAAACAGCCATGCCGGAGTTGAGGCAATGGCCCTCAGTACCGTTCGAACGGTTCGAACGAATGAAGACCCTTCCGTAGCCCTGCAGTGTTTCTGATGAAACATACCGGTGGGTGTAGAGAGGCTCTCAGGGGAATCTGGCAGCAGAGGTTCCAGATCCTCAGAACGGGAAGTCGAAGACGGACTGAAAAATGGGATAGTCAATTTCATCTTAAACCTCCCTGTTGGCTTGTCAGGCATCCTTGCCTGGTTTGGTCAATGGTCCAATCGGTATTGATTGAGACGGTTATTTTTGGATTTCCTGATTGTAATAGCCCTTTTCAATAAAAGTCGATACAGAAAACCGAGTTGGTTAGGCATAGTGACCGGCTTGTTATATAGGGGCATCAGGCATTGGCTGCAGGGTATTTCCCATTTCAAGGTTTTCCTGCACTGCCTCCTGGTCATACTCATTCGACGAAAGTCTACTATCGGTTTTGGCCAGATGAATCAGTGCATCCCCTTCATTGGCCAGAGGAAGTTGGTTCAGCCCGATAATCACGCCATCAAAAGGAGCGTAAATACAGGTGGTATCTGACGCATCGAAAGGGTTGACGATGCTGATCAACAGCGTGTCCTTGGTGACCCTCTGGCCTGACTGGGTATGAAGAAGGACAACCCCGTTACCGCTGCTTCGTAACCAGCGGCTCTGGTTGCATTCCCAGGGGGAGATCAGGGGCGGTTTCTGCGAGCGGCCGGGCAGCATTTTCAAATGGCGCATGACTCGAAAGATTCCTTTCAGGCCCAGCCGGATGGAGGCCTGATCCAGTCGCAGGGCTTCCCCGGCTTCGTACACCAGCGTGGGGATTCCCTGCTCATGGGCCGCATGGCGGAAGGAACCGTCCCTCAGGGCTGAGTTCAGAATAACCGGAACACCGAATGCCCTGGCCATGGCCAGGCAATAGCCATTGCTCAGGTCGGTTCTCAGTTGTGGCAGGTTGGTTCGGTGAATGGCTCCGGTGTGGAGGTCTATGGCAAAGTCAACCTTGGGTAGGAGATGAGAGGTAATCCTCTCGGCCAGTCTGCCGCCCAGTGATCCTTTGCTGGAGCCCGGGAAACAACGGTTCAGGTCGCGCCGGTCGGGGAGGTAGCGGATCTGATGGATAAAGCCCAGCTGGTTCACCACTGGAATGACAATTAACGTTCCCTGTATTTTTGCAAGATGTCGGTGGCCAAGCAGCTGCCTGCAGATCTCTACGCCATTCAGTTCATCGCCGTGTATGGCGGCAGTGACCAGCAAGCACGGACCCTGCTGTTTTCCGTGGATGACCTCCATTCTCAGGTCAATGGGGGTGTCCGTGTAGAGCCGGACCACGGGGATAGAGAGGTGTCTACGGGTACCCGGTTCGATGGTCTGCCCAAGTAACTCGATGGATTCTGCTTTTGCCATTGGTGTGTCTCGCCCTGGCGTATTTCTGGCAGGGTATGATTTTGATTATGGAGGGTACTTAACCCTGAGTGCGTGAATGTCTGTTTGAACGACAGTGGTTTTTTTCTACGAATTCAATAATGCAATTGGCTACATCGTTGGCTGTGGCGCTCTCAATCCCTTCAAGGCCGGGTGAAGAGTTGACTTCCATCACCAGGGGGCCACGGTCTGACCTGAGAATATCCACCCCAGCCAGCCTGAGCCCCATGGCTTTTGCCGCCTTGACGGCAGTGGTTCTCTCATCCCGGGTTAATTTAACGAGGCTGGCACTGCCGCCACGGTGGATGTTGGAGCGAAACTCTCCTTCCGGAGCCTGCCGTTTCATCGCCGCGATGACCCGATCTCCAATAACAAAGCAGCGGATATCGGCACCACCCGCCTCCCGGATGTATTCCTGAACCATGATATTGGCCTTTAACCCCATAAAGGCTTCCAGCACACTTTCTGCGGCCTTTCGGGTTTCGGCCAGAACCACCCCGATGCCCTGGGTGCCCTCAAGAAGCTTGATGACCAGGGGGGCTCCCCCCACCAGGTCAATCAGGTCGGGTATGTCTCCCGGGCCACTGGCGAAACCGGTAATGGGCAGGCCAACACCTCTTCGGGACAGCAGTTGCATGGAGCGCAGCTTATCCCGGGAGCGGGCAATTGCCAGGGATTCGTTCAGGGAGTAACAGTTCATCATTTCAAATTGACGAAGTACTGCCGTTCCATAAAAAGTGTTGGATGCCCCGATTCGGGGAATAACCGCATCATAGCGGGGCAGTTCAATCCCTTTCATATGAATGCTGGGGTTCTGGTCATTGATATTCATATAGCAGCTTAAAATATCAATCACATCGATGGTATGGCCTCGGGATTCTGCCGCCTCAATAATACGGCGTGATGAGTATAAGCGCTCATTGCGGGACAGCAGGGCTATTCGCATGGGTAAAACTCCGGGGTATGGAAGGTGAGAATAAGTCCTGCGGCACTCTGGCCTGCCAGGGCGAACCAGAATCGAGAAAGCCTTTTGCAGGCAGGTCGGGACCTGTCAAAAAAGGCTGACGAAGAGTCTGGTTCGCCCTGGAGGCCCCGAAGGGCAAGCTAAACAGCCTGCATCTACTGTGTTGAAGTTTTTGTTAAGGGTTACGGCCATTAACTGCAAACTTCGCCCTTGTGCCCTATGGGTATTGTATCTGCAGGCTGTTTAGCTTGCAGAGCACGCACAGGACTTAATCGCACCTTCCTTATCCTGCGTCCAGGCTATGAACGCTGATGCTTTAGAAAAAAGGGATTAAGAGGGCCCGTGTTTTAATTCCCGGAATGGAAACCAAAAACGGGCCTCAGGGTATTAAAGTAATCGTTTCTGTTGAATGCACCGGTTTTTTTACTCTACAGTGATTCAAGTCAGTTAGAACCCGGTGTCGATTTAACAATGGCTTGCCGTAAAATGATTGTTTGGCAAGCCGATGAATAAACGATGCATCTACTTGTGTTACTACCAGTGGTCCAATACAAGAGTGTTGTCGTCAAGTAGTTTTCTTAAATTACGCTGCTCCAGATAAAGCTCAGCCCTGGCTCTTTTTCTTTCAAGGGATGCGGCACGGGAGCGCTGCTGTTTTTTTACTCTGGCGGATTTTTCGAATTCTGCTTCGAAATCAATATAGTCTTCCATCTTTGCCTGCTCTGAATGTCGGTTAAGACAATAGCAAACTGCCTGGATTTCAATGCAGCCAATCAAGCTTCACTGTTTTTGATCCGGCATTGCGCGCTAATTTCTGGCAAAAGCTTTTTTGAGTCAACAAAAAAAATCGGGAGCAATGAAAAAAAGAGTAATGCGCTGAGAACACTGGAGTTCAGTGATCGTTTCTGAAGCCTTCTGCTTTTCTGTGGTTCTGAGTTTTTTGTTTTGATGACCGTTTTCAGCGTTTTTTTCTGAGGCTGGGCAGACCCCTATTCAGGCCAGAGGCTGTTTTGGGTATCCTCACTGCCGGGGCTAATGGATAGTCGCTCTTTTCTTGCACTTCTTGATACAGATTCCTCAGATATGTCAGCCAGCCACCTGCGTTACCGGCTTCGAAGTTACTGGGCCAATGATCGAATTCATAACAGTGTCAGGGTTCTGATTGCCCTGGCGGGGGTTACCCTGCCTGCCTGGTATTGGGGAGCCAACCATGAGATCACGCCGCTGGTGCTGGGTATTATTGCCGCTGCCTTGGCAGAAGTGGATGACAATCTGACCGGCAAGCTCAAGTCCCTGGTGATGATGTTGCTGTGCTTTCTGCTGGCATCTGTATCCATTGAGCTGCTGTTTGACTGGCCACCTCTGTTTGCCATTGGACTGTTCACTTCGACGTTTGGCTTCATCATGCTGGGGGCCATGGGTACCCGTTATGCCAGCATTGCTTTTGCCTCTTTGCTGCTGGCGGTTTATACCATGCTGGGAGCCCATAACAGCCCCAACCTCTGGTATCAGCCAACGCTGCTTTTATCAGGGGCACTCTGGTATGGCCTGTTGTCGCTGGTCTGGCATATTCTCTGGCCCAATCGACCGGTTCAGCAGGGTCTTGCCGGTGTGTTCACCGAACTGGCCGCTTACCTGGAAAGCAAGAGTCAGTTATTTGTGCCTGTCTCGAACATGGATCCCCAGCCCATGAGGTTAGTGGCGGCCGGGAAAAATGCCCGGCTGGTGGCCGCCCTGAACGCTGCCAAGGCAACCTTGTTGAGCCGGGTCAGAAGGCATCACTCCTCCCGGCAGCAGGCATTGTTGCAGACGTATTTTCTGGCCCAGGATATCCATGAGCGGGTCAGCTCTTCCCACTATCGTTATCAGGATCTGGCCAGTACTTTCGGCCGCAGTGATATTCTGTTTCGTTTTCAGCGGGTGTTAATGGCCCAGGCCCGAGATTGTCGGCACATTGCCCGGGCACTGGCTATGGGAAAGCAATACCACCATGGCAAAGAGAGCGCCTGGGTATTGGACGAGCTTCAGCATTCCCTTGACCATTTGAAAAGCCTGCAGGAGGCTCAGCCGAACCCTCAGTGGCGTTCCCTGTTGATTCAGCTGGATTATTTGTTTAATAACCTGGCGACGGTTGAGCTGCAGATGTCGACAGTGGGCAATCCTGAGCCTGGTCAAAAGAGTGAAGAAGAGGAGCTGGCGGATTTTGAGCCCCGGGGGATCAGGGCAATGCTCCGGAGGATACGGGGAGAGTGTCACCGGGACAGCCTGCTGTTTCGACATGCAATTCGTCTTTCCATCGCCCTGACCGCCGGTTACGGGATCATTCAATTCCTGCATATGGAACGTGGATACTGGATTCTGTTGACCACCTTGTTTGTTTGCCAGCCCAATTACAGCGCTACCCGTCAGAAACTGACCCAGAGAGTCCTGGGAACCCTTGGGGGACTGTTGCTGGGAATGCCTCTTCTGTATCTTTTTCCGGGCCAGGAGGGACAGTTGGTGCTGATGGTTCTGGCCGGGGTGCTGTTCTTCGCCTTCAGAACCGTGCGTTATGATGTGGCCACTGCCTGTATCACACTGCTGGTTCTGTTCTGCTTTAATCAGCTGGGTCAGGGATTTGCCGTCATTCTGCCCCGCCTTGGGGATACCCTGCTGGGTTGCCTGCTGGCGGTGATAGCGGTCAGTTTTATTCTGCCCGACTGGGAGTCCAGGCGACTGAACCGCATCATGGCTTCCGCCATTGGCAGTAACCGGGAATACCTGGCCCAGATTATCGGTCAGTACCAGAAGGGCAAGCATGATCATCTGGCCTATCGAATTGCCCGCCGGAGTGCCCATAACACCGATGCCCGCCTCCATACCGGTATCAGTAATATGCTGTCGGAGCCAGAGCGGTTTCAGGTGGCCAGCGATGAGTGTTTCCGGTTTCTTACCCTGAGCCATGCGATGCTGAGCTATATCTCGGCACTGGGGGCTCACCGGTCAAAGCTGGCAACCCCTGATGCACGACAGCTGGTTAATGAGGTCTATCAGCTGATTGATGGTCACCTGTTGATTCTGGAAGGGCAGCTCACCGGAGGACGCCAGGATACAGATCAGGTCTCTGACCTGGTTTTAGAGGATAAGCTGGGGCATTGGCATGAAGAAGAGAGTCTGCCGGTCCGAATGATTCTTCAGCAGTTGCATCTGATCCATATTATGTTGCCGGAGCTTCACGCTCTTGCGGTTACGCTTGAGCCAAAGTTTAACGGAGCGAGTCAGGCAAAGGTGGGGCAATAAGCAGCGGGGTGAAGAAAGGCTGCGACCAGATCGCAGCCTTCAGCACGGATTAACCGGCCAGTTGTTCTGAAAGGTTAATCAGAACGTTTCTCAGCAGCTGGAGCCTTGGGCCGATGGAGTCCAGCACCAGGAACTCATTGCGGCTGTGCATGCCACCGCCAATGGGACCCAGGCCGTCAACGGTGGGAATACCCAGAGAACCGGTCAGGTTGGCATCAGAACCACCGCCTACGGCCTGCCAGGTGATGGGCAGTCCCATATCCTGTCCGCTCTTTTCAATCAGCGCCATCAGCTTTTCACTGCCTTCATTGGGAGTGAAAGCGGGTTTGTAGGCATCCCGGGACAGGCCGATCTCAATGCCTTTCAGGCTTGGGTTTTCCTGGAGTTCGGCAATTTTCTTTTCCAGGAGGGCGTAATCGTCATTATCCCAGAAACGGATATCCAGAACCGTTGACGCATAATCCGGTACCACGTTACCGGCAGAGCCGCCTTCAACGACACCGAAGTTGAGGGTGGTGCCGGTTTCAAAGTTGGTTTCCCGGTTCAGGGTTTGAATCCAGTGAGCCAGTTCGGTAATGGCGGAAATCCCTTTTTCAGGCTCGTTACCGGCGTGGGCCGCTTTGCCCCGGAATTCAATTTTGTAAGAGGCCATGCCTTTACGGGCCTTGACCAGAGAACCGTCGGCACGGGCAGCTTCTCCCACCAGAACGAAGCGGCTCTTTTGGGCGACACTTTTCAGCCATTCACCGGAATAGATAGAGCCCACTTCTTCGTCGGGGTTCATGCAGACGCAGATGCGCAGGCGGTCAGCAACATCTTCAGGCAGCAGGCTGATGGCCTTGAACATGTTCAGGAGGCCGGATTTCATATCGGCCACACCGGGACCGTAGGCTTTTTCACCGTCCTGGCTGAAGGACCATTCGGCGATGGTGCCTTCCGGGAATACGGTGTCCATATGACCGATCAGCAGAATATCGTATTCTTCCGCTTCGGGTTTGTTGGTGGCCAGAAGTCCGGGTCCCACTTTTTCGCCCAGATCGTGGCGCTCTACCTGCCAGCCAAGGCTCTGGTATTTTTCGGTCATCAGGTCGGCAATCTGGTGAACTCCGGCGGGTGTCCAGGTGCCGCAGTCAACATTGATCAGGGGCTTGAGTTCAGCCAGGTACTGTTCGAGGTCGAATGGGTGTGAAGGGTTTTGTTCTGTCATGTTTGTCATGAAAAATACAACATTGGGTTGATTGAGTGTTCTTTGTTCGCTGAGAGCATTTGTATCAAAACTTGGTACGATTGTGTTGGTCATTAAGTAGAAATGCGGATCAGTAATTTCCGATTACTGATTACAGATTAAAAGCTGTCAGGGTGTCTCAATGAAACTTTATGCAAGGCGACAGGGGCAGGGGGCGGATGTCGTCAGTCTTCATGGTCTGTTTGGTTCCCAGGAAAACCTTGGGATGATCAATCGCGGACTGTCGGAACGGTTCTGTGTTCATGGGCTGGATGTTCGAAACCATGGACGTTCCCCCCATGATTCCGTGATGAATTATGAGGCCATGGCCTTAGATGTGCTTGAGTACATGGATGATCATCAGCTGGATAAGGTGAGTCTGGTAGGGCACTCCATGGGCGGGAAGGTAGCCATGACCCTGGCGCTGATGGCTCCGGAGCGTATCCAGCGGTTGGCCGTGATTGATATTGCCCCGGTCGCCTATCAGGAACGTCGTCATGACCGGATCCTGGAAGGGCTGTCCTCTCTGGATTTATCAGGCATCAGTAGCCGTTCAGAAGCAGAAAGACACCTTCAGGCCTATGCTCCGGAACCGGATATACGGCAGTTTCTCCTGAAAAACCTCTACCGGAATGAGCAGGGGGGGTATGCCTGGCGGATGAACCTGGGCACCATTGTTCAGCACTATGATGAGGTGATGGGTCAGGTGATAGTAGCTCAGAGTTCTGCCACCGGTTTTAATGGCAAAACCCTGTTTATCAAAGGGGGAGAGTCCGATTACATTCAGCCGGAACACCGTGAGTCTGTGCTGGCTTTATTTCCGGCAGCCAGTGTCAAAGTAGTACCGGGGGCCGGTCACTGGCTTCATGCCCAGAAACCGGAGCTGGTGATCCGTATGTTGCACCGGTTTCTGGCTTAGTGCAGGAAAGCGTAAGAGAAAAGCACGGCTTTTGTTGCGCTTCGTTGTGCTCAGCAGCAACCTACTGCATTCCTGAAGTTGTTTCTAAACGTAGGTTGCAGCTGAACGTAGTGAAGCGCAACTGAAAAAGACACAGAAGCGATCGGAGCCCCGCCATCACAGAGAGAGTGTTTGGGTACCAGTGTTGTCTTGCACTAGACCACATCGGGCTGGTTTTCCGGAGCTGCGTCTATGAATGGCTGCAGACTATTACAGTGCTGGTATATCGCCCGGATGCGCGGATAGGCGGTCATATCTACCTCAAACCGAAGTGCATTGAATACCTGGGGAACCAGACAGATGTCGGCAATACTGGGCTGTGGGGAACAGCAGAACCGCTGTTCATCAAGCTGCTGTTCCAAGGCTGAAAAGCCCAGTTCAATCCAGTGGCGGTACCAGGTGTTTCTGGCGTCCTTGTCCATACCAGATTCTGTTTCCAGATACTTCAGAACCCTGAGGTTGTTGACCGGGTGGATATCACAGCTGACCTGAAAGGCCAGACTTCGAAGCCGGGCTTTCTGCCAGCTGTCGCCGGGAATGATAGAAGGCTCTGGGCAGGTTTCTTCCAGCCATTCCATTATTGCCAGTGACTGGGTCAGTATGCCCTGTTCAGTCTCCAGGGCAGGCACCAGCCCCTGGGGGTTTTTGGTCTTGTAGGTGTCTGACTGCTGCTCACTCTGTAACAGATTGACAGGGCGTTGCTGGTAATGGATACCCTTCAGGTTCATGGCGATACGAACCCGGTAGGCTGCCGAAGAGCGAAAATAGGAGTAGAGGCTGACGGGTTTCATGGGGTGCTACTCTCCGGGCTATCAAGAGCAGGCAGGACCGTCGCGCGGACTTCACCAAAACCAATTCGGGCATGACCCGCTTTTTCACACCATCCTTTGAACGTGACGGTATCGCCGTCTTCCAGGAAGGTGCGTGTTTCGCCATTATCCAGGGAAATCGCCTGTTTCCCTCCCGCGGATAGCTCCAGCAAAGAGCCGGCTTCTTCCGCTAAAGGCCCGGACTGGGTGCCGCTGCCAAACAGATCTCCCGGCTGAAGGTTACAGCCATTGACGGTGTGGTGGGCCACCATCTGACTTATGGTCCAGTACGAGTGCCGGAAACTGGACTGGGATAGTTGAGCGGGTGCTTTTCCCTGCTTCCCCATGGTTTCAGTTAACAGGTGGGCGGACAGCTGGATGTCCAGGGCGCCCTGTTGCCGGTTGTTTGAGGACTCCAGGTAGGGCAGGGGCTGCGGGTCGTCTTCCGGGCGGTTAAAAGCGGTTCGATAGGGGGCCAGGGCTTCCAGGGTAACAATCCAGGGAGACACCGTTGAAGCGAAGCTTTTCGACAGGAAAGGTCCCAGGGGTTGATACTCCCAGGCCTGGATATCCCTGGCAGACCAGTCGTTAAACAGGCAAAGGCCAAACACGTGCTGGTCCGCCTGATCCATGGGGATTGGAGAGCCGGAGGCATTGCCGGTGCCAATAAAAATCCCCATTTCCAGTTCGTAATCCAGTCTTTTGCAGGGACCAAAAAAGGGCCGGTCTACATCCGGGGCTTTGGTCTGTCCCATGGGCCGGTGAAAGCGGTGGCCGGATACCTGAATGGACGACGACCGGCCATGATAGCCGATGGGAACCCATTTATAGTTGGGCAGCAGCGGGTTGTCCGGACGAAACAGTGAGCCAACGCTGGTGGCGTGATGAATGGAGGTGTAGAAGTCGGTGTAATCACCAATCCGGCAGGGCAGTGAATACTCAATATCATTGAGAGGGATAAGGCAGCTGCGAAGTATTTTCTCTTCTTCAGCCCCGGAGCGCAGGGCTCTGGACAGGGCCAGACGAAGCGCTGACCAGTGATGAAAACCGAGCCCCATGAAGCGGTTCAGGGTAGTTTCACAACACGCTTCCAGAGCCTCGGCAGCGGCTTTTATAAATAGAGAGCTTGCGATTAACTCCGAATCGCGTATGGCGCAGAGGTCAACAACCTGATCGCCAATGGCCACTCCTCCTCGGAACGGTTCATTGCGGTTCCTGCGTTTGAAGACAGCAAACGGCAGGTTCTGTATGGGGAAGTCACACGCTTTCCGGTTGGCAGACTCCAGCCAGGAGGTAAGGCTGGCGTCGTGTGTTTCATTGAGAGATAACATGGTTCCAAACGCTCCTGTTTTAATCGCTTTATTGGGGCTGTTTATGGAGAAAATTGTTTTTGCAGACCGCTCCAGCAATCAATGTAGTCTTTCTGTCGAGCCTCCGTTTTTAAAGCAAAGTCTGTGAGGGAGTAGGCATAACGGGACTCAAACATAAAGGCCAGGGTGTTTTCATAACGCTGGGGTTTGAGCTCCGCGGTGGTGGCTTTGTTGAACACCGATGCTTCCGGGCCATGGGGGCTCATGCAGTTGTGCAGGCTGGCTCCTCCCGGAACAAATCCCTCCTCCTTGGCGTCGTAAATACCATGGATTAACCCCATAAACTCGCTCATCACATTGCGGTGATACCAGGGGGGGCGAAAGGTATCTTCTGCCACCATCCAGCGGGGTGGAAAGATGACGAAGTCAATATTGGCGATGCCCGGGGTATCGCTCTGGGAGGTCAGGACGGTAAAGATGGAAGGGTCGGGGTGGTCGTAACTGACGGTATTGATCACATTGAAACGGGAAAGGTCGTACTTGTAGGGGGCTGAGGTGCCTACCCAGGCCACGACATCCAGGGGGGAGTGATTCAGCTGGCAGGTGAAGAGGTTTCCGGAAAACTGGGTGACCAGCTCGAATGTATCATCAATATCTTCATAGCTGGCCACCGGGTATTGAAAGTCCCGGTCATTGGCATACCCGTTGGCGCCCACAGGCCCCCGTTCTGGCAAGGTCAGGGGGGCGCCATAGTTTTCACAGATATAGCCCCGGGCCTGGCCATCCGGAAGCTGGATCTGAAATTTGATGCCCCTGGGTACCACCAGTATTTCACCGGGGTTGATATGAAGGTGACCCATTTCGGTTCGGGCCAGAAGTGCGCCCTGCTGGGGGACTAACAGAAGTTCACCGTCGGCGTTACAGAAAAAGCGGTTCGCCATATCCTGGTTGGCCTGATAAAGATGGATGGCCGAGCCGATCTGCTGCTTAAGGTCGCCATTGACCGCCAGAGTGGTCAGGCCGTTAATGAAGTCTGTTGGCTGGTCACTGATGGGGAGGGCATTCCATCGCATCAGGTTGGGGAGGGGAAGGGCTTCAGGGAGAGGGGCGGATCGCAGCAGGCCGCAGTCGATGGGCTGGTAATCCCCCTGAGCGACGGATGGTCGGATCCGATAGAGCCAGGTACGGCGGTTCTGATGTCTGGGGGCGGTAAATGCGGTGGTTGAGAGTTGTTCGGTATAGAGCCCAAGAGGCGGTGTTTGAGGGTTAAATCGGCCCCTGGGCAGGGCTCCGGGGACGGCTTCGGTTTCATGCTCATTGCCAAAGCCGTGGAGATACTGGAATTCTGAAGATAGCACCATCTGTCATGACTCCAATTAAGTTTATTATGAAAATGCAGTCGTTTCTGATGCAGCTGTTATTATTCGGGAGCGGCATTTTCCGCCCATGACTGCCTTGTTGAACTCCATCTTACTATGGAAGTGGGGATGCTTTCATTGCTCAATAAGGTGTCTGGAGATAAACAAAAAAATGCCACAGGTGAGTGGCATCTTGAAGGGAGGGCTACTTAGGTCTAGTGGGGCCGGGTTTGATCGAAATCATCAAGCTCATCATCGTCATCAAAGTCGTCGTATCCATTGGCAATATTGCGCCGGAGTTTGCTTCTTTCAAAATAATCGTCAATTCCCTGGCGGATGGTCGAGGATTTCAGCGATTTTTTCTTCTCTTTGGCTGACTGGGCTTTTTTAAGCTCCTGTTTGCTGTTCCAGAAAATATCGTCCTGATCGTCGTGGTACATAGACCTTACCCTGGTCATAACTGCGTCCTTTGTTTACTGCTCCTGATATAAATCTAGGAAAAAATAACGGGTTCCTTCTAATAAAAAATCGATATATAGCGCAGCTTCTTTACTATGAAAATGCCGCCGAGCCAGGCTCTGTAACTATCTTGATTAGCCCGAAGGTGAGCGGCATTTCCCTATAGCTGCTGGATTATCAGTAGCCATTGGAGGTCAGATCCAGGTTCATCGGGTAGTTCTCCAGTCGAATTACCTGGCTATCCATCCGGCCATCGGACCAGAGATCCAGAAGTCTGAAGCCTGGGGCGTTCTGGTTGGCCTGGAACTCATCGGATTCAGGGGCAAACTGCACACAGGTGGAAGGGGTTGCCATGACTGGAAGCCTGCCCAGCCGGTAGAGTCTTTCCTGGTGGACATGGCCGTGAACCAGACCTCTCACATTGGCGTGTCTGTCCAGTACCCGGCACAGCTCATGGGTGTTTTTAAGCCGGATTTTATCCATCCAGAGGCTGCTGATGGGGGTTGGATGATGATGAAGGGCCACCAGGGTGTGTTTGTCCGGGTACTGGCTCAAGTGCTGGTCAAGCTGATTCAGCTCACTGGGTTGGAGATAACCAAATACGGCTCCGGGCACCCGGGTGTTCAGCAGTATGACCTGCCAGTCGCCAAGGTCAACCCGTTGTGCCATTGCGGATGGATTGACGGCTTCCATAATGTCCGGTTCATCATGGTTTCCGCATAGCCAGAAATAAGGGGCGTTGATGCCGTCCAGTCTTGCTTTCAGGTGCTGGTAGGAGGCAGTGCTTCCGTCCTGGGTCAGATCTCCGGTGACCAGCAGGCAGCGAATGTCGGAGTACTCTTGTCTGATACGCTCTAGAATGGCGTCCAGAGTGGCTGAAGTATTGATGCCCATCAGTTTGTCAGCCGTGCTGGCAAAAAGGTGGGTGTCGGAAATTTGCAGGACTCGAGTTCTGGCAGTGCTCATAATTAGCCTTAACCGGTATTTATTATCCTGGTGTCCCAGTTCAGAGCATTATATTAGCCTGCCTGTATTCACAATTAAATGGAGGAGGTAGCACTTTGGGGCCTTGTTCCTGTTCCCTTCATCTGAGGGGAACAGGCTCTGGAATGAGACCACCGGAATGGCAGTAGTCGAGCCATTCGGCCAGAAACCGGTTGTGTTGTTCTTTTTCATCGGGCTGGTGCATTTTCGGGTTAGGGTAGGAGTACAGGGGCTCCAGTCTCTGGCTGTGTTTTCGAAAGACAACTTCAGCCATATTGACATCGTGATACAGCCGGACCTCTGTTTCGGGGATGGCAAAAGAGTGGTTCCAGCAGGTCTTCATTGTGATACGGATCAGTGTGGTAAATGGAGAGCGCTGGATAACATCAACCTGTACTTCTTCTCCGGTTGGCTGCTCAGAAGAATGACCGTGATGAACCAGCAGGCGATGATGATCTTCCTTATGAAGGTTGGGCAGTAATTTGATCACCCTCTGATAGTTCGCTTCGCACAGCAGCTGGAGGCGGACAAGATTGATGCGATAGGCAGGCTTAAGTGCATGTGGATTCATGGCCTTCATTATATACCCTTCGAACTTGAAGGGGCAGAAGGTGTTGCTCTTACCAGACCGCGAGAGGTCTTTCCTTCTGGTCAAACGCTACTGGGCTTGTCAAAGCCTCTGGTAGCTGGCGCAAAATACACCGATGGCGATTTTTACGGGAATCGCCAAAAAGCTGCATTTTTTATGTAAATTAGTGTAGATTTCCCAAGGTTACTCTTGAGCCAGGCTTTTTTATCCCCAAACATAGGGGCTGGTGCGACCAGGCCCGGCATTACGAAAATACATTATCGAGTCTGGAGAGTGGCCGGATTTTCCAATCCATTCTGGCTCAGGCGGTTGAGGTCTGAAGCTGGCTCGAGTGGAATGGAAAATCTCACTGGCTTATGGCTTTTTACGGTTGGCTGTTATTGTCTGATGGCCCTTAACCGGTTCGGGCTGTTTGAAGATTACCCCCAAGGATCACTGGATTATGTCACACAACAGGCGTAGAGGATTTCTGCTGGCAGCTCTGGCTGGAGCTGTTTTCAACGTTCATGCGGCTCCGGCGGAATACAACCTGCTGGACGTTTACAATATGGCCCTGGAAAATGATGCCCAGCTGGCCGCAGCCAAAGCTTCCATGCAGGCCACTCAGGAAGGTGTCAGCCAGAGTCGTGCGCTGTTATTGCCAAATCTGGCACTGAAAGCAAATACTCAGTACAACAAAAATTCCGCTGAAACCACGACGGGTTCAGACAGGAAAGATAACTATAACTCTTATGGCTGGGGGGCGACCCTGAATCAGCCCCTCTTTAACTTGAACAGCTGGTTCAAGGTGGATCAGGCCAAGGCGACCAGTGCCCAAGCTGAGGCGGTGTTTGCCAGCGAGCAGCAGCAGCTGATTCTGCGTGTCTCCGAAGCCTATTTCAATGTGCTTAAAGCGGAAGACACATTGATGACGGCCAAAGCCCAGGAAAAGGCGGTCAAGCAACAGCTGGACCAGGCCCGGGAGCGGTTCAATGTGGGACTGATTGCAGAAACCGATGTTCTTGAAGCTCAGGCTGCTTATGACAATGCCCGGGTCGCCCGAATCCAGGGAGAAAACCAGCTGTCCGTCAGTTATGAAGGGTTAAGGACCATTGTTAACCACGATGTGACGGCCATTGCCAAGCTGGAAAAGTCCATGCCAGTATTGGCTCCAGTGCCAACGGCTGCTGAAGAGTGGGTAAATAAGGCCGTCAATAATAACCTGAGTCTCAGAGCCTCCCGGGAAGGCCTGAAGGCATCTGAAGATAATCTCAGGGCGACCAAATCAGGGCATGCACCGACGCTGAATGCCTTTGCCAGCTATAACTACAGCTCTTCTAATGCCGAACAGCTGGATCCCACCAGAACAGGGGATGGAAACCAAACCGTCGTCGGTGTCCAGTTCGATCTACCGATTTTCTCCGGAGGAGCGACCAGCTCTGCTTCCCGTCAGGCCGGTTACCAGCTGGAACAGGCCCAGCAGAATTTCGACAAGCTGCTGCGTGAAACCAACTCCAATACGCGCAACCTGCTGCGGACCGCTACTTCCGATGTGGAACGGGTACAGGCCCGTTGCCAGGGCATCACTTCATCGGAAAGTGCCCTGAAGGCGACCCAGAGCGGTTATGAAGTGGGCACCCGGAACATCACCGATGTGCTGGACGCCCAGCAGAAACTGTACTCTTCCACCAGTGACTATCTGAACACCCGTTACGAGTTTATCGTGAACACCCTCAAGCTGAAGCAGGTGGCGGGAACCTTGAGCCCTGGGGATCTGGAAGAGTTGAATAAGTGGATGACCGGCGCTGCTTCCAGTGAAGAGCTGTCTATTCCAGCGGAGTGCCGCTCCAGCTGACCGGTCACTGCAACAGAAATACATGAAGGCTTTCCTCCCTGCCCGGAAGAGGAAAGTCCTTCTGCTATACCCTTCTCCTATACTTAGCTCTATTGAACTTCTCCACTCCTTCCACCGGGTACCCTCATCATGGATGAATCAAACCAGCTTTTATTAAAAAACCGTGAAGCAACGCTCAAGTCCTATGTGGACAGGGGCTGCTCCCTGGCTGAGGCCTTTCTCAAGACGTTCGCTGAACATGATCTTTCGGACCAAAAGCCGGTGATCGACAGTATTCTCAGAAAGTTCTCCATACCGGATCTACAGATAGGTACGGACTATTTTTTTGCGGATGGCAGCCGGCTGAATATTGACCCTGGTTTTGATTCCATGCTGGCCACAAAGGGAGTGGGAATTGCCTCCCGGCGGGGGGTATAGGTGGCAACCCTCTGGCTTTGGTGGGCTGATCAGGAAGGTGGCAGAAGTCGCTCGATCTGATCCATCACTTTGGCCAGTGCTCCCCGGTTTTCAGAGATAAAGTCCTCAGCGGCATGGCTCATCTGTTCATACACCCCTTTATCCTCAAGAAGATGAGTCACTGTCTCTGCCAGTTCATTGCTGCTTTCTATGATTTTCATGCCACCCGCTTTGACCAGGGCGTGGCTAATTTCCTCAAAATTGAAAATATGGGGGCCAGATAGCACTGGCAGCCCCAGGGCCGCTGGTTCGAGCATATTATGTCCTCCCACGGGCACCAGACTGCCCCCCACAAAGGCCAGATCGGAAGCGGCCAGAAACTTCATCATTTCGCCCATTGTGTCACCCAGAATTACCCGGGTACCGCGGGGAACGTCACTTCCTTCGCTGTGCCGTGCCACGGAAAGCTCATTGTCCTTGATCAGTTGAAAGACATCATTGAACCGTTCAGGGTGTCGGGGAACCAGCAGCAAGCGCACCTCCCGGTGGACATGGGTAATCGTCTTAAAAGCATCAACTACCGGCTGGTCTTCCCCTTCATGGGTGCTGGCGGCGACCAGAATACGGATATCACTCCCCATACTGTTCTGCCATTGTGATCGGAGAGCTTTGCCCTGTAGCAGGGTGTCTGTATCCACCTGTAGATCAAACTTTATACTTCCAGTGACGCTTACTTGTGGCTTTGGAATGCCCAGTTCAAGAAAACGACTGGCGGTTTCCTGACTTTGTGCGGCCACCATGCTGACTTTCTCCAGCATACGCCGGGACAGACTGCCAAACCGGGCATACCCCCGGGCAGAGCGTTCCGAAAGTCGGGCGTTGGCCACCATAACCGGAATGTTCCTGTTATGGCAGGCGGCGATGGTGTTTGGCCATAACTCCGTATCAATCACCACCGCCAGTACCGGACGGGCACGGGTTAAAAAACGTCTGACAGTGCCAGGCAGGTCGTAACAGGCGTAGACATGCTCCACCGACTCTCCATGAAGCTTGCGAACCTGCTCCGACCCTGTAGGTGTCATGGTGGTGATCAGGATACGGTGATTCGGGTACTGGTTTTTCAGCTCCCTGACCAGAGGAGCGCTGGCAATGGTTTCTCCAACCGAGACCGAATGGACCCAGATCAGGGGCTTTTCCGACCGGGGGAGTTGTATCCAGCCAAAGCGTTCCATGACACGCTGGCCATAGGCCGGCGCTTTCCGTGAGCGCCAGAAAAGACGCCCGATAACCAGGGGAGTAATGAGATATAACAGCAATGAATAGAGGAAACGATTCATGCACCAGCGCCAGTTTGATCGATGAAACCGGTTATCTTAACAGATTGGTCGAGCTCATATACACGTTTGTCTCCTGTGGAGATCACGGTATATCAACCTCAGGGATAACGCGGGCTACTGCTTTAACACGGCTGTGTGCAGTTCATTGCGGAAGGCTCTGGGGCTGCAATCAAACTTCTTGCTGAAACTCTTGCTGAATTGAACCGTGTCGGAAAAACCGATCGATGACGCGATCTGTGAAAGCCCCCCTCCCAGGGCAAAAACATGATCAAGAATCAATCAGTCCAAGCACTTTCATCATATAGTCTTCATCCCAGCCACAGGTTTTACGTTTGTTCTTGATACCAGCCTTCACTGAAGTATCAAGCTTGAGAAGGTTGAGTGTCACCTGTCGAACAACTGCCAGGTTCTCAGCAGCAAAGCCTTCCCTTGCCCTGCAACGGTCTTCATCGAAAGCAACGTCCAGAACCCAGTGCAACTGGTTCTCAACCAGCCAGTGCTGTCTGGTAGCCTGCAGAACCACTTCGGCACAAAGTTGGCGACTGGATACGAAGTAGCGGATCAGCGTGCTACCTTTGCCTTTCTTACAACTATCCAACTGAATAGCCGCTATGGTTTTCGCTCCCCATGCGGCAGCACTGGAACCTTCCTTGATGTCATGGGTGACCCAGCAACGCCGGTGCTCTACACGGCCATGCGCTTTGCCTTCCTGCTCAGAAAAGTTCTGATCTGGCGCGTCTTCAGGGTTGGCTTGCCAGTATTGATCAAAGATACGAGTGATTTCACCATAGAGTTTTTTCTGGTTGCCTTTAACGGCCAGTAAGTAGTCCGCGCCTTTTGTCAGGATCGCCGTTGCAATTTTTTCCTGGCAACCCATGGCGTCAATGGTGACCAGACAACCGCTGAGTTCAAGCAGCTTGAGCCGTTCAGGTATAGCGGTAATTTCATTGGATTTGGCATCGACTTTATACTGCCCGAGGGATAGTCCGGCTTCCGTGCACCAGGCATTGAGCATGTGTATGGCGTCTTTACCCTTGTTCCAGGCTGAGCCTTTCACCGTCTTGCCATCAAGGGCAACGATTCTGCTATCTGATAGCTCCAGACCAGACAGTACGTCTTTGATCCATTGGATAAAAATGGAGCGAAACTCTTCAGGCTTAAGGGCTGCAAAAATACGATTAAACGTGATGGCTGCTGGAATTCCACCGGGTAGCGTCAAGTGTTTACGAAACCAACCCTCTTTATGTTCAGCAAACAGGCGAATGCTGTTCCAGTCGTCGGCACCGCAAAGAATGGCACAAACAGACATGAACATAACCTCAGCGAGTACATGTGTGGTTTTTTTAGGGTCTCGCTTGTCAGTGAGCGAGGAGAACTTGGAAAACAGGGCTTTTGCAGACATCGAAGACAGGAAAAACCCTGATTATACAGGCTGTTTCTTGACGGCGCTGTTCAATTGGTGATCATGTTTTTGCCCTGGCCCCCCTCCTTATTGCTTTAGCTTTGGCTTGATGGGACGTTGATACAGGACATGCCACTTTCCTTCTGCGTGAATGACAAGGGAAAGGGTGGCAGTCAGTTTAAAGTTTTTGAAGACGCCTCATAATGAATGGTTATTCAGGAGAGGCTATGGCGCCCAGAACTTCCCCATTAGAAGTGACCATAAATGACTGTCCTGGCTGAACTTTTTTTAAATAACTCAGCAGTTTTGCCCGTAATTCGCTGATATTGATTTTTTATATGGGGGGATTGTACATGGATTTCGTACGAAATAGCTGCCTCCTGATGTCATTATCAGGACTGGATAAATAACGAATTCTATTTTCCTATTGGAAGGACTAGCATAACGGCATTACTGACGGCTGCACTAGTGCTCAGGGAGGTTACTGTTCCCAGAGTAACGTTGAAGGACAAAGAGGTTGAAAAACTGGCAAGTGAGCTGATGCTCAATTGACTGAGATTAGCAATTGAAAGTGATAATTCTGTTTCTTTAACGGGAGCCCAGCCATACGATTGATAACGGAAAAGATTATTTCTAAAATAAGTATTAACGGCTCTTGTCTGCATAATTCTGCTTCTACTACCGAATGCTTTATGAACTGAGCGTTTAAAATCATAGTATTGTTTTTGTTTTGATATGTCTGATAAGCTTCTCATTGTATCATGTTTGTGGTTGTGTTCAAAGCGTTGTAGAGATTTAAGGTATTTGTTGACTCGATATGATGATGGCTTTAAATTTGGGTGGCGATTTAGGCTTGATTTGTTTAGTTGCCTCATGCTCTCTTTGAAGTTTTTCATGTTATCTAAATATGAACCTTTTACATTTCCCGTTTTAGGGTCGAGCCGAGGACTAATTGGAATGTCACCCCAGTCAACCTCAAATTGAGGTCTTCTTATGAGATGATAAATAAGTGTGGGTAATGCAGCTTCAGTAACACTGGTTGATAGGAAATCATCAACAATTGGAGAGCGATGTTTCTCAATAGAAAATGGCATTTCAATTGCCGCCATAAGATCCAGCTTTAATCTTGAAAAATCATTCCAGTAATCATCTTTAAAAACCATTGATGTGGTCATGGCTTTTTGTAATTTTAACCATTGGTTTGCTGAGTTTCTTATTGTTTCTCGGTCAAAATAAGCAGCTTCGCTGCTAACTAGGCTAGTTAATACTGCATTGTGTAATACAGTCTCGTATAAAATACTTGCTTTAGCCTCTGCTGTAATAAACTGACCAATATTATCGAATGAGACCTCATTGAATGAAGCGTATAATCCTTGTTCTAATAAGGCGATAATGTTTGTTAGAAGATTACCTGCATTATTAATTTGTGCTTCATCAGCAAGCCCGTCAAAAAGTGCATTTTGGACAGCGTTAACCAGTGTTGCAAATTCTCTTTGCTCAATAGTCGTAAGTGCGCCAAGCAGATCGATCATGAATAACCGGTTTACCGTATGAAAAATTGTTGCTGCAGTAATCCAGTCTTGACTGAACTCTTTATCGGATACCTCTGAAAAATGGCGTAATAAAACTCTAAGTTTTTCCAATAGTAAGAACTTACTGGATACGATCTGTTCAATTGCAGTTTTTTTATCTGAATCTGTTGTTTCAGATAAAAGCCTCTGAATTGCCCAGGACTCGTTGATTTCATCACGTATGCCCTCCTTGGTTTCATAACCATGATGAATTCCTTTAAAAATTTGAGCCTGTAATGTTCGTATTGAATCAGCAGCTCTTAAAAACAAGAGCTGATCGCTTGATTTTAAAGGTTCATCGGAACGATAAGAGCTCATTGTTGATAAACGTGATTGATTTACTTTAAAGGCAACTTTGCCTTCGTCAATGTAAAATTTACCTTTAAATCCTTTTTTGACTCCGCTGTCTCTGTTTTCAAAACGGTAATTTACATCAAATTCTGACCACTCAAAGTGATCAGAACCTCCTTCTATCTGTTGTAACGTCAGGATGTCTTGAAAAAAATCATGTTCTAGTATGGAGTTGAATTTAGTAGTTTCATCATATTTGAATGTTGTGGATGATGTCCCACAAAACCAGCTGTATTTATATATATATAGTGACATATTTCTTGGAAGTTCTGGAAAGGTTCTGACATACATTGTCATTAAATATCTGAATACTTGTCTTCCATACTTTACAATATCTGTGTCATATATTGGGTGGGGGGCTACCCGCCATTCCGGACTTAAAAAACCATTAGTTCTTAGGTGTTCTATGTCCAGCTCAGCAGCAAAGAGTAAGCGATTTGCTTCATCAATCTGATTATTAAAATAGTCTCCAAGCTTATCAAGGTAGCGGTTATATTCCACTTGGAATGTTAGTAGCCTTTCTTTGCTGGTCTGATACAGTGCCCGGATTTTACCACTCTTATTTATGTTGAAACACCCTGCATCATCAATAGCCTGATCAAGCATTTTAAAGAAGTTTTGTTGGTTTTTTCTTTGATGTTCTCTGTGCACCTCAACGGATATAGCATTTGCCTGAGTGAATGAAAGGGCTGTAGCAATTAAAAGAATGATATTTTTGACTTTCATAGAAAACACCATTGGTTATTTATTCTTAAGATGAATGTAAGTGCAGATGTAAATATCGTGATTGAATTGATGGCAGTGGTAGAGGCTGAATTTTCGTATTCCTGATGGATAGGAGGTTGTAATTGATTATTACTAGTTGAAGGTAAATATACTTCTAACCCTGCGTCTGAAGTTGCTGCTTCAGTCGAAGAACCAAATTTATCGAATAAAGATGTGCTCGTGAATACCCTTACATCACCTTTCTCGCTGATTAATATCATAAACTGGTTTTCATGTCCCGCGTACAACACATTCCAATGTTGATATGATTGATGTTCAATTCCTGCTGTTCTGTTTCCATAAACTGCCATCGAACTGTGATTCTCATCGGAAATGTTAATTTTCAGTACACTGAGATCACAGTTATAGAGACTGCAATCCGCAAGAGGGTATGAAAGGGTAAAGTTAACAACGACTTTATCACTATGCTGACATGTGGGAGATGAAAAAATAGTTGAACGTTCCATATGTTGAACGAATTTAGAGTAAGTTGTTAATTGAGCTTTACTACCCGTATAGCCTTTGAGTTTGATCATTATACCATCATTTCCCTTGGATAATTGGCCTGACTCTGGTATGCCATGCAAGCAAGGGCTGAGAAGCACTGTGGCAATTTCGCTCCATAAATTGTCATGGGTTTCTCTATATGCATACTTTACTTCGCCATTTCTTTGTATCAGCAAAAGTGATAAGGTTGTTTCATCTTGAAAGCAGGCTAACTTGGACAATCCTCTATCGGTGATTTTTTCTAAAAACTCTACTGAATCGTCTTCTAGATTCCATATGGCAAGAGATGACTGTGCGTGGTCATGGACAATGATATGACTTTCATCGCAGAAAGCAACGGCATTCATTGTAGAAAAGGTTCTTTTATCTGTTTTTTGAAAGTATTTTGATTTTTTGTAGGAGAGCTCAGTCATTACCTCTTCAAAGAGATTGACCCTGTTTTTTTCAAGAATAGCGACTCTTTGTTTTGACTCGCTAACATCACCCTGCTTGCTTTTATGACTGTTCAACCAGGTGGCTGAACGATACCTAGCTGCCAAGTACCAGTCCAATAAGTTATCTCTCAAGTGAGTATGGGCTACTGCGAAGCCCATGAATGCATTATCAATATCAGAGGTTTTATTGTTATAACCTAGGCTTATGGATGTCGTCTGGAAACCTGTTGTTGTTGGGCAAAAATGAACGGCTACTGTAATGCATGAATCGCTGTCAAGGGTAATACGATCTTCAATCATATTACTGAGCATAAACGCACTTCCTCCATAAGTATGGATGGAGTCGAGTGCTTCTGAATCATATTCATAGTTACTTCTTGCATTGAGACAGAATCTGAAATGTCGAAGAGTTGAGAGGGTCGGAGTGCAGTTTGTAGCGACTTCCATTATGCCAGCTTCTTGCAGCCAATATTTTTCAAAGGTGTCTGACAGGTTATGGGCACTGGCTGTTTGGTTGATAAAGGTGAAATTAAATATAAACAATAACGTTGTTATAATAAAAGCGCTTTCTTTAAGCAAAGCTCTGTTGTTTGAAATTGATTTATTCATGGTAAAATATATATGGATTTTCATGATGCGAATTGTAGTATGATTCTTATTAATTTAAATATTGTATAATTGTATCGATAATCATTTTTATTTCTTCTGATGTAGGTTTGAACCTAATGTGCGGGACAACTATCCTGACACAGTGGGTTATTCCCCACTACACTTCCTGGCACTGGCTGAAATCAGGAAGTTCAACTAGGACTATTCCTTGGATGAATGTCATTGTTGAAACGGGAGTTGTAGTGTGTCAAAGCAAACTTCCCAGCGGAGGGCTTTTCAACGACTCTTTTTGCTCACATCGTTACTGGTACTGGCCACTATTGTCGCTGTATCTCTGGTATTGTCCCCAGACAAAACGGCACCTGTACTTATTGGGGGGGGGCAGGTAGGGCCTGATCTACAGGTTACTTCCAATACGGCTAATACAGCACAGTCTGAAAACCTTCAGAAGGTGGTTGAGTTTGTAGAGACTCTCCAATACCGGGGATGGGAGCATGACCCTTATATCCGCCCTACGGGAGATGTTCACTCAACCCCGGATGGAAAGGTTATTGATGGCTCTACCCACCACCGGGTGCGCATCTATTATTCTCCTGATGTCGTTAAATGGTTGAAAAAGTGTCGCAATACACTTCACAAGCCGGGAAAAGGGGAGTGTACGCCGGAAAAGAATATGAGGGCCCTGCCGGATGGCTCCACCATGGTCAAGGAAATGTATCAATCCGTCCCACCGGTCTATCCCGCAGAGGATCCGCTGATCGGCTGGGCGGTTATGGTGAAGAAAAACGGGGCATCTCCGGATGGCTGGTTCTGGACCATTCACTTCAAACAGGCATTTCGCTCCATGGCCACCATGGGGACTTTTTCCTATTCCTTCTGTCTTGCCTGCCATGGGGTGACGACCGCCCAGAGTTCCTTTGCCCGCTATCAGAACCTGACCGGCGACAATGCCCGCTCAATGGATGGGCAAAACTACAGGGCTCTGGCTGACCCAGTGTTTATGAAGCGGATTCTGACGGAGAAAATATCCGCAACGGGGGACATTAAGCCTCACCGGGAAAGTCCGGATCCGGACTTTCAACGGCTCTATTCCGATACATCAATCTATCAGGGGGAAGCTGCACCGGTTTACCGGGCCTCCGGGACAGGGCCAATCTTTCCCGGCAGTGACTATGATCACGTCTGGAACCATGTGTCGCCTATGCCCGCAAGCCATTCCTATCTGACGTCATCCAACTGTATTGGCTGCCATGATGCCACTTCCCTGGTGGGAACCCAGGTGCCCAATATGCTGATCCGTGATCCGGTTGAGAGGCAAAGATCCGGTCGAACAGGCCACCGGCTGCTGAATCTCTCCGTGTATGGGGAGTGGCGTTCATCATTGATGGGAATGGCGGGGCGTGACCCTGTGTTTTTTGCTCAGCTGGAATCGGAAATCAATACCTACCCCGGGCCGGCGGGGCCGATACAGGACCTGTGCCTCAGCTGTCATGGCGCCATGGGGCAGAGGCAGTATCAGGAGGACCGGGTGAAGCCGGAGAACCAGCACAAGGCGGAGTTTGGCAAACCCTGGTTTGATATCTCCATGGTGTTTGCCACCGAGGGCCCTTATGCTCGTTATGGAGCCCTGGCCAGGGACGGAATCTCCTGCATGACCTGCCATCAGATGAGCCCTGGGTCGATCAATGTGCCACCGGAAAAACTGCCGGATACCGGGCGTTTTATCCGGGCGCAAGACCACTCCCGGATTTACGGATCAACGCCAGACCACGAACAGCCCTCAGGAGGAATACGGCCATACCCGATGGAACAGGCTTTGGGCTTGACTCCGGTTTATGACCCCTACATCAACTCTGCCAATCTCTGTGGCACCTGTCATGTGATTCAGTTGAAGGTCAATCATCCACAAACCTTGGGTCATTTTCATGGCCATCAGCCCATGGATAAAAAGGGGCGGGTGATGATGAGTAAAGCCCATGAGCAGGACACTTATCTGGAGTGGCTCTACAGTGGTTACCAGAATGCAAACCCTGAGGTTCCGGTCAACCGGGCCACGGCTATGACTTGCCAGCAGTGTCATATGCCGAAGGATCTAAAGGGAAGTGGTTTCCCGCTGGCGCCCAGGGTGGCCAATGTTGAAAATGGTAACTGGCCATCCCCTCCTGCAGAAAACCTGGCACCACTGGACCGAATTACTGTACCTCCACGACCAGAGGTGGGAAGGCACAGTTTTTTTGGAATGAATCTGTTCACTTTGACCTTTTACCAGCAGTTTACCCAGTCTGTTTTCGGGATTGCTCCTGACAGTAATGTGCCGGAAGGCACAGTGTCTGGCCAGGACTTTGCAGTGGAAGACGGTGAGTATCAGATACAGCATGCCACTGCCCGCGTGGATATTCTGGACACCAGAGTGAGCAGTGCAGCACTGATTACCCGGGTTAGAGTCTCCAACAGGGCGGGGCACCGTTTTCCTTCAGGCGTCGGGTTTCGCAGAGCCTGGCTGGAATTGACCGTGCTTGGAAAGGAGGGAGAGGTCCTATGGGGATCTGGAGTCAGCGATTCTCAGGGAGTGATACAGGATGGAGCCGGTCAGGGTGCGCAACCTTTGTCGTCGGAGTTTACCCTTGACTGGCAGTCTCTTCAGCCCCACTGGACTACCATCAGCCGACAGGATCAGGTTCAGATTTATGAAGAACGCTATGTTAATCAGGTGCCTGAAGCTACGAAAGAGCGATACCAGCTCAGTACCAGCTTTCTCGGAATTGGTCGGGTAGTAAAAGACAATCGACTGTTGCCCAGGGGCTACCAGTATCGATTGATCAAAGAAAAATACGACCATGCCCGTGGGCTTTACCGTGAGACTCCGATAGCAGCCAATGAGCACGAAATGGAAAAGTGGGAGTCCCTGCTGCCGGTTTCCCTGTGGGGGGAGACGCATTTGAAAGCATGGCCGGAGTCCCTGAAAGCGGAACTGCCGGAAGGTGCGGGCAGCCCTGCGGATGACCCGGCTTACAGGGATGGCAGTGGCTCCGATGAACTGACTTATATCATTCCCCTTGGGGAGATCAAAGGTGCCCGGGAGGTGAGGGTGCAGCTGAATTACCAGAACCTGCCCCCCTATTATCTGCGCGATCGTTTTCAGCAGGGCAAGGGGGGGAGTCAGACTCAGAGGCTGTATTACCTGGTGGGGCATACGAAAACCGCGGGAACCCCTATTGAAGGCTGGAAAATCAAGGTTGCCAGTGATCGTGCCAGCATTCCCCAGGGTTGATACAGGTCAATCACCGGTGGAAATACATCCTCGAGGGTACCGGAAAAAGGAAGGATATCCGTATAATCATTCGCCAGATTAACCAATAGGGAAGCCAACATGGGCAGTAGCAACTCTCTCTCCCTGCCTCATACTTTGATGGTACAGGGAACCACCAGTGATGCCGGTAAAAGCGCTCTGGTGGCGGGTTTATGTCGTGTATTCCGACGCCATGGCATTTCAGTGGCCCCCTTCAAGCCACAGAATATGGCGCTGAACAGCGCAGTGACGACCGATGGTGGAGAGATTGGCAGGGCTCAGGCGCTTCAGGCTGTGGCGGCAGGCCTGGAACCCCATACGGATATGAATCCGGTGTTGCTCAAGCCCAACAGTGACATTGGTGCCCAGGTGATTGTTAATGGGCAGGCCATCGGCGAGATGGATGCGGTTCAATATCACGCCTATAAACCGGAAGTCCTGAAAGCGATACTGGATTCCTGGCAACGGCTGGAGAACCAGTACCAGGCAGTGCTGGTGGAAGGGGCAGGCAGTCCCGCAGAGATCAACCTGCGTGAGGGCGATGTGGCCAATATGGGGTTTGCCGAGGAGGCCGACTGCCCGGTCATCATCATCTCGGATATTGATAAGGGTGGGGTGTTTGCCCATCTCTATGGCACCCTTGCGCTGCTGTCTGAATCAGAACAGAAAAGGGTTGCCGGGTTTGTGATTAATCGCTTCCGGGGCGATGTGAAACTGCTTGAACCCGGATTGAAGTGGCTGGAAGAAAAAACCGGAAAGCCGGTGCTGGGGGTGCTTCCTTATCTTCATGGGTTGCACCTTGAAGCGGAAGACGCCGTTATTTCCCAGCAGTCCGTTAAAGATCAGCAGAAAGCCCTGAAAGTAGCGGTACCCGTTTTGACCCGGACCAGCAACCACACGGACTTTGATCCACTCAGGCTTCATCCGGAAGTGGATGTCACTTTTGTGGGTAAGGGCCAGAGAATACCGGCGGTGGATCTGGTGATTATTCCCGGTACCAAAAACACCCGGACCGATATTGAGTTCCTGAGAAGCAACGGCTGGGATCAGGACATCCTCCGGCACCTGCGTTATGGCGGCAAACTGATGGGGATCTGCGGTGGCTACCAGATGCTTGGGCAGGCCATTCATGACCCGGATGGCATTGAAGGCACAGCAGGCAGTTCCGAAGGACTTGGCTTGCTGACGCTGGAGACGACCATGGTACGCCAGAAGCAGCTGACCCTGGTGAAAGGGGAGCTCCAGCTGCCCGGCTTTAAACCAGTGGCGGTCACCGGCTATGAAATTCATGCCGGAGTCACCTGCGGGCCGGCACTGAACCAGCCCCTGATCGCTCTGGATAATGGGGAAGTGGATGGGGTGATATCCGAAGATGGCCAGGTATTTGGTACTTACCTTCATGGTATTTTTGAAACTCCGGCCACATTGAATGCGTTACTGAAGTGGGCTGGCCTGTATGAAGAGGAAGCGATTGATTATCGTCAGCTCAGGGAGGAGGGGATCAACCGGATGGCGGATGCTGTGGAGCAGCACCTTGATCTGGATAAGTTGTATGAGCTTTGTGGCTTGTCGATGAAGTGACCGGGTTATTTCGGGCTGCCTGATGATGTGCAGGGCAGCCCGTAAGAGGTTGTTCTATCTGAGCTCTGGAGCAGTGCCATATTGGTTGTTGATGGTTTCAACCAGACCGGCAATCTTCATAAGATGGACCTTCATCTGCTGGATAACCTCCGGTGTGTAGTCAAAGTTCGGAGGAATCTGGCTTCCTGTGTTGGTGGCATGTTCCAGAAAATCAAACCCACCAACCAGGGAGGCTTGCCCCCTGGCCAGTTGCTGGAACTGGATTCTTTGTTCGTCATCCAGACACTCTTCAAGCCCCTGCATCCGGGTGGCGATGGTTCTCAACAGTTCCGTTTTCAGGGCTGGGTTGTCTCTTCGGCCTCTCTCTCCACGCATATAACTTTTTTTCTGTAGCTGGACGGGAGGGGTTACCAATTCCTGCTTGATGTCTGATCGAGTTGGGTTTTCAGGTAGAGCATCCAGTTGCAGCAAGGTGGTTTCAAGAAGGGTCTGAAAACCACAGAGTTCCTTCTGAAACTGGGCTTTTCTTGCGGCTTTACCCATGACCGCTCGTTGTGCCGGGTTCAGTGTTTTGTCTTTTAGGTTGTTTATTTTGTCAGGAAAATGCTTTGTTACCTTTTCTGGTGGTCTGGATTTGAAGAGCTCATCCCTGAGCCATTGGAACTTTAAGGCTTCATCCGCAAGGGCCTCACGGTTACTCCGGCTTTCTTCCGGTGAAAGGTCCATAGATGTGGCGCTGGTTTGTTTGATCAACCTTTGTAAACGGTCATGACACTCTTTACAGCCGGTTCTGTATTGTGCTTCTTCAGGTTTTTCCAAAGTTCCTGTTGAGCTTTTTTGTCTGAATCTGGACCAGACTCCAGATGCTTTTTTCCCCTGATCCTGCAGGAATTGGGTAGCCCGCTCCCATGTTTGACTGGCCCTTCTATAAAAACGGGAGGATAACCCCCCTCTCGGCATGCTGTCTTCGGGAACAGGGGGAAAAGGGACTTTTGCAAGCTCTCGGTTAAGCGCTTGCATGGCATGTTCACACTCCTTCTTGGAAACACCCTCGGTGCCGAGCATAGATGCCTCAACCTTTTTCAAGTGAACGTTGATGCGTTGTGCGGTGGGAAAATCGCAAAATGATTGACAGCGCTCAGCCAAATCAATGATGGGTTTTAAGGACTCCCTGTTAGCGAGAGCCTTTTCAACCTCAACAGGGTTCAGTGGCTGACGAGGGCGTTCCCGCCTTAGCTTTCGATTTCTCACCGCCTTTTCAGGGGCAGCAGTTGTAGGCTCAGTTGGAGGCAGTCTTAGCCCGGCAGTGGTGTGGGACTCTGAAGGGGGCATTTTCGATTTTGGGTGAACTTCAGGCGAGTAGCCTGGTGTCTGTGTGATTGAGCCTGGAATTTTTGGGCCACCCATGGGAGAAAATCCTTTTCTGATGATCGCTGTATAGTTACAGATTAGCTCAGCCCGGTGCAGAGCACCTTGTGAATAAGCCCGATAAAAGGCGTTTGCCAAAACCCGGGGTTGCCCCCATCATGAGCCGGACATGTAACCAGAGAGACTGCCATGAGCGAAAAAAAAGGCTACCGCCTGACTCGAATCTACACCCGGACCGGTGACCAGGGCATGACCAGAACGGGGGATGGGCAGCAGGTGTCGAAGTCTTCCCCCCGAATGCACGCCATTGGCACGGTGGATGAAGCCAACAGCTGGCTTGGGTTATTGCTGCACTCACTGAAGCAGCAGGGGGAGCTGACCCTTGAGCAGCTGGGGCGGATCCAGGATATTCAGCACCGGATGTTTGATGTGGGGGGGGAGCTGGCCATGCCGGGCTACCAGTTGATCAGGGAAGAGCATACGGAAGCGATTGAGACGCTGATTGATGAGTTGAACGGGCCTTTGCCTCCCCTGAAAAACTTCACCCTGCCGGGTGGAGGGCAGTCGGCCTGCTATTGCCATATGGCCAGAACGGTATCGCGCCGGGCAGAACGCTGCATTATTGAGTTGAAGGACAGTGGTGAAGCGGTGAACCCCCCTTTGCTGACCTTCGTCAACCGCCTCTCAGACCTGATGTATGTCCTGGGCCGCCACTGCGCTATCCAGGATGAGGGGGAAGTGCTCTGGCAGGCTTCTGAAAAGCACAAGCTTTAACCCGCATATTTCATGAAGCCGCTATGAAAAAGCGATTATCCCACGTCTTTCAAGGGGTGTAGGAGAAAAGCGTAAAAAGACAATTTGTCATAGGGACGCTCGTCGGCTTGTCGCTAGCTCTTTTTCCGCCATGACAGCATTTTGTCGACAAATCCAGGCAATGAGCATGAATGTGTCGACAAAATGTGTCAGCCGAAAAAATAGCAGAGCGACAAGCTCGACACTTCATGCAATATGCGGGTTAATTGATCTTTGTCAAAAGTGAAATGCCCGACAGCTTGATCCAGAGCAGTCGTTTTCCTTAATTCCCGGATGAATTGATACGGATGTTTGGGTATTATGTCGCCACTTTGTAAGGGTTTCTGTCAGTTATCCGTGATTTACCAGAGGTAAAACGGTGCTGACGCTTCCGGGAAAGAGCATTTTCGAAAGAGGGAACAGGGTGAAAGGCCCTGACTGTACCCGCAACTGTAATGGACGAGTTTTCCGCCACTCCTTCTCTGCTTTGAATGGTCAGCAGAGAAGGGCGCCACTGGAGTGATCTCCGGGAAGGCGGCTGAAAATGATGACGCCAGAGTCAGGAAACCTGCCTTTGCAAAGCTGGCAGCCTGTCGGACTTAAGACAATTTCGGCCTAAAATCCAGAAAGAACGGCCTAATCTTTCGATGAATTCGATTAAATAGACCCGCTATTTGCACGAATCCATCGAAAGATTTGACTCGTTCTACTGAATTTTATGCTCGAAAGCATAAGTCCGACAGGCTGCCGGAAACAACCAGGTCATGACAGTATGACTTGAACCGGGCGGGTTACCTGGCGGTTGGGAGCACAATGCATTCCTTTTATAAACTGGATAAACATCCGGTGACCGCATGCCGCCCTGAGTAATTGCAGTGACTCAGGGGCACTATGAGAACGTTTCTCTCTTTTATTCAAACCCTATTGCCAGCATGGCCTATAGCCGGTTTTTGCCATGGGTTGAGTGTGGCGGCTTTTTATAAGCTGATGGCTCTTTATGGGCTGATGGCTTTTATGGGGCTGACGGCTCTTGTCTCAAGTCCGGCGGTTCAGGCAGAACCCCGCCATGGCCAATACTGCGTTAAGGACAGCAGTGATCGCAGCGTTTGTCTGAAGACCCGTACTCCCAGAATTATCAGTTTGTCCCCAGGTTCCACAGAGCTGCTGTTTGCCGCCGGTGCCGGGAGCCGGGTGGTGGCAGTTGACCAGTACAGTGACTATCCCGCTCAGGCGGAAACGCTTCCTAAAGTGGGTGGTTACCCCAATATCAGTGTGGAAGCGATTGTTGAAAGAAAACCGGATCTGGTGGTGGTCTGGACCGGTGGGAACTCCCTGAAACTGATGCACCAGCTGGAATCCATCGGGATTCAGACCTTCCACCTTGATGTTTTTGACTTTAACGATATTGAACGAACGCTGAGAACTCTGGGGCAGGTGGCAGGCACTGAACGGCAGGCAAACCACCAGGCCGATGCCTTTGCCCGTCGATTGGCGTCCCTCAAATCCAGTTATCAATCCCGTCCAACCGTATCGGTGTTTTTTGAGATCTGGCGGGACCCTCTGATGACCGTGGGCAATGGTCAGATTATCAACAAGGCGATCCAGCTCTGCGGAGGCCGGAATGTGTATGGCAACCTGTCCGAAAGGATTCCCCGGGTTGGCATGGAATCACTGGTTGCTCTTGATCCCCAGGTCATTATCGGTTCAGACCCCAGAGGGGATACGGTGGCCACCCGCAAAGCGTTAATGGAGTACTGGGGGCGCTGGAAAATGCTGACAGCGGTTCAGAAAAAACAACTGTTCTCCGTTCCCAGTGACCTGATTGCCAGGCCCACACCCCGAATGCTCGATGGGGTTGAGACCCTCTGCCAACACCTTCAGGCCGCAAGGCCTGCCAATGCCCAACAAGAGGCTGAGTTTGCCGCTACTGAAACGGCACCTTGAAATTGCCTTGAGCGGAATAACAACCATGACAATGAATACCAAGCCGCAGTATAGCGGCACTCTTATGGTGAATAACCATAGTCAATAGCCACAGTAAACAGATCAGGTACAGCAAGGATTTAGATGATGTCAATTCACCCTCGCACTTGTCGGACACCTTCCCGGGCCTCTTTTCGGGAAAAGCGCTTTGCCAGAAGCAGGCTGGCCATCGCCACCTCCCTTATTTTGACTGGCGCGATGGCGGGAGCTGCCGCCCAGGCCGAAGAGGTTTATGAACTGGGGGAAGTGGTGGTCACTGCCGCAAGAACCTCCCAGACTGTGGATGAAACCCTGGCACCGGTGACTGTTATCAACCGGGCTCAGATTGAGCGGAGTCAGGCGAGCAGTGTGACGGAGTTGTTGAACAGGACTCCGGGACTTCAGATGGCAACAAGTGGTGGGGCCGGTAGTATGGCCAGCGTTTATCTGCGTGGCACGGCCTCTGCTCAGACTCTGGTCATTTTGGATGGGCAGAAAATTAACTCTGCAAGCAATGGTCTCTCACCTTTGCAATATATCGATCCAGAGCGAGTTGAGCGAATTGAAATTGTTCGAGGCCCGCGCTCCAGTTTGTACGGGGCAGATGCTATTGGTGGAGTTATTCAGATTTTTAGCCGAAAAGGTAAAGGTGAGCCTTCACTTACGGCAAAATTAGGGGGGGGGAGTCGAAACACTGGTGAGTATGGTTTCAATGTTAATGGGCAGTCAGAAAGCACCCGTTACAATTTAGGGGCTAATATGTATGAAACTGGTGGTTACGATAATACATTAGCTACCAATAATGGGGATGAAGATAACGACGCTTATAGAAACAAGTCGGTTTATGGTAGCCTTTCACACCGGTTATCCAGCGAGCTGGATATTGGGGCAAACTTTTCCCATTCTGAAGGTAAGTCAGAGTACGATAATAACTCTTCATTTTCTTCTAGCTCTCAACCATATAACATTTTCAGAATTTCCAATCTGAGCTCTTATGTAGCTTTGTCTGTTAATGATAAATGGGATACACGGCTCGATGTAGGTTATGGGGAAGAGCATACCCAGGCTCGCAAGAAAGACAACGATTCAGGTGTTTCTACCGACAACTATTACAGTACAACCAAGCGTTATTCTGCCAGTTGGAAAAATGATATCAGCTGGCATGACAATCAATTACTGACCACAGGCATTGACTACTCAGATGAGCAGTATCAGGGCTCAACATCGTACGATGAAGACTCTCGCTACAATGCAGCCCTCTTCATCCAGAACCTTTCTTCTTTTGAATCCAGTGATCTCCAGCTTGGGTTGAGACGAGACAAAAACGAAGCTTATGGACAGAAAACTACTGGCAATGCCTCGTTTGGCTATAACCTGCCTGCGGATATGAGAGTTATTGCCTCATATGGAACGGCATTTAGAGCCCCAACTTTGGGGGATTTGTATTATCCTGGTTACTCAAACCCAAACCTTAAGCCAGAGACCGCTGAAAACGTAGAAATAGAGTTGAGGGGAAGGCTGCCTTCAGGGCATTGGGGCATTTCACTATTTCAGAATGAAATGGAAGACATGATTGCTGCCACTGCGGAGACTGGTTACATTCCACAGAATATCGATAAGGCAAGGATTCGTGGACTTGAGCTGAGTGCAGGGGCAATCATCAAGGGGTGGGATATTAATACCAGTGTTAGCCTGTTGAACCCGGAGAATCGCTCTGCACAGAATAATGGGAATGTACTTGTGTATAGGGCAAAGCAGCTGTTCTCACTTGAAATTGATCGTCAGTTTGGCCGTTTTGGTATTGGTGGTTCATTCAGGGGACAAGGCAGGTCTTATGCAAATGCTGGTAATACAGTGGAAGTTGCCGGTTTTGGAACCTTTGATTTAAGAGCTTCCATGAAATTAACTTCAGAGTTAAAAGCGAACTTCAAGGCCGTCAACCTTCTGGATAAAGAGTATCAAGCGGTTAATGGTTATCGTGGCGAACCCCGAGGTATCTTTGCCACTTTGATCTGGACACCTGAGATTTAACGACCGCTGTTTTTTATGACCCGCTTCGTTCCCACGCTTTTAGGCCTTTAGGCCCCTGCGTGGGAATGCCTTGCTCGGGCTCCGTTGCGCTTCGCTGTGCTCAGCGGCAACCTGCGGTATTCTCTGAGAATGTTATGTAGGTTGCTGCTGAACGAAGTGAAGCGCAACACAAAAGGCTAACGTGAGCGAAGGCGATGACCAAAGTAAGGATTTACCCATGACCCTGAAGTATTCCGGCAATATCCGCGAACTCTGTTACCCCTTTATTTATGAAGACTCCCCCCTGTGTGACTACGAGATTGTGACTGACGAGCTCTGCTCTACTCTGGGGGGCGTCATCTCAGAACTGGAAGGGGATGAGCGGTTTGGGGATATTTATGACTTTCTGGACCAGCTGCAACCCCGGATCTTTCATATGAACGGTTCCATCCGTGGCAAACAGGCCATTTTTGAAGCCCAGATTGAGTGGCTGGCGGAGTATTTTGACCGTTACCAGCAGGAAATTGAGGGGCTGCTCAACGGGTTTGTGCTGCCCCGGGGTGGGCGGCCGGTACAGCTGTTGCACAGCTGTCGTTCATTGGCCAAGAAGGCGGTCAGAGCGTTGGTCAAGGTGGATGCTCACGGGATAGAAGTGCCTGATGAACTGCACCGGTTTGGTAATATGCTCTGCAACCTGTTCTTCCGGCTGACTGTGGTGATCAACCGTCGTCTCGGTGTCGTCGAGCCGGAATACGAGAGCCTGAGTTACAACCTGAAAGCACCCAGGAAAAAAGAATCCTGAGATTCACCGTTCCCTCCTGAGATGGTTGCCAAAGCCCTGGTTCCTGTTCGCTTCGCTGTGTTCAGCAGCAACCTGCGAGACTCCATGAGACGTTTACGCAGGTTGCAGCTGAATGAAGTGAAGCGCAATACAAAAGGCTAAAAGTGCAGGAACAATTCAGGTTACCCCTTTATTTGCTCCAGGTGGTCAAAGCCCTTGAAACTGATTTTATAAAGCAGTGAATAAATCACTGGCAATACAATCAGGGTCAATACCGTAGCAAAGCCCAGACCAAAAATAATAGTCACCGCCATGGATTTGAAAAAGGCATCGAACAGCAGGGGAATCATCCCCAGCATGGTGGTCAGTGCTGCCATACAGACGGGCCGGACCCGGCTGACCGAGGCATGGAAGATGGCTTCATGTTTCTCTCTTCCCTCTTCCAGTTCCAGCTTGATCTGTTCCACCAGCACAATGCCGTTTTTGATCAGCATGCCGGAAAGGCTTAACAGACCCAGCAGCGCCATAAAGCTGAAAGGGGCATTCAGTAACAGTAACCCTGCTACTACACCAATCAGTGCCAGGGGGACGGTACACCAGATAGCCACCGGCTGTCGTACTGTATTGAACAGCAGAACGGTGATCAGGAACATAAATAGATACCCCATGGGGATGGAGGCAAAGACCGCTTTCTGGGCATCACTGGAGGTTTCGTAAGAACCGCCCCATTCCAGCTGGTAGCCCTCAGGAAGGGGGATTGCCTCAATGCTGCTCCGTACCCGGCGGAAGACACTGTCGGTGGTCTCATCACTCATCAGGTCCGGGTCAGCCATGACCGAGAGCATTCGTTTGCGGTCCCGGCGGACGATCAACGGGTTTTCCCACTCAGTGTCAAAACTGGATACCGCCTGGGTGATGGGCACAAAGCTCTTGTAATCAGCGCTCCATACCTGCAGGTCGGTGATGCTGTCGGCATTCAGTCGCTCAGCTTCAGGGGCCCGGACAATCAGTGGCAGCAGGTGGCTGCCTTCCCGGTAGACGCCCATCTGCTGGCCGGAGTAATTCATCAGCAGAGCGCTGTCCAGGGCCTGCTTGGACACTCCGCTGCGTCGTGCACTGGCTTCATCCAGGTGGGGGCGAACGATGCTGACCTGGTTACGCCAGCCATGCTGGATACTGGTGGCCAGGGGCTCATTGCGAAGCACTTTCATGGCTTGTGCGGCCAGTGAGCGAAGGACCGCCGGGTCAGGGCCATAGAAACGGGCTTCGATTTCCGCTTTGGGGGAGGGACCGTTCTGAAGCCGCTTGATGCGATACTCCACGTTGGAAAAGTCGTGTTTCAGAACGGTTTCCACCTGGGGTATCAGAGAGTGGATGCTATCCAGATCGCTGGCTTCAATAATCAGTTGTCCGTAACTGTTGTATTGCTTTTCCGGCATATAGGGCAGCACAAAACGCTGGGCCCCCCGGCCAATCACTGAGGTTACATTACGGACCCCTGCCATCCCGGTCACCTGTTGTTCAAAGCTGAACAGCTCTGCTTCGGTGGCCCGGATATCGGAGCCTTCCGGCATCCAGAAATCAACGAAGAAGATCGGTGTGTTGGACGGTGGAAAGAAGACGTTTTTAACATGTCCGAACCCAAGGATTGCCAGGAACAGTGCCAGTACGGTCAGGCTAATGGTGGCAGGGCGGTGCCTTAGGGAGCGTGACAGCAGCTGTTTGTAAAGGGTAAACAAGGCGCCTTGATAAGGATCAAAACCTCCATTGTCGTCCCCGGTCGTTTGCTTTTCCGCACTTTTGCGTTCTATGTTTTTGAAGAGGATGTGACAGAAAAAAGGCGTCAGCGTGATGGCTGTGATCCAGCTCAACAGCAGGGAGATCATCAGCACCTGGAACAGGGATTTACAGAACTCACCGGAAGCGTCTTCAGAAAGGCCAATGGGGGCAAAGGCCATAATGGCAATGACGGTTGCTCCCAGCAGGGGCCACTGAGTCTGGCTGACCACTCGTCTGGCTGCCTCCAGGCGGCTCAGCCCCCGCTGAATGCCCACCTGGATGCCTTCAGTGACCACAATTGCGTTATCCACCAGCATGCCCAGGGCAATGATCAGCGCCCCCAGGGAGATCAGCTGCAGGTCAATTCCCAGTACCTTCATGACGATAAAGGTGCCGAGAATGGTGAGTAGCAGTACGGCCCCCATAAGCAGTCCGGAACGAACACCCATAGCCAAAAGAAGTACCACAATCACAATGGCAATGGATTCTGCCAGGTTGACCAGAAAGCCATTCACGGAGGCGGAAACGGCCGCGGGCTGGTCATAGACCGTGATCAGCTCAATGCCGACGGGGCGTTCGGATTCCAGGTCGGACAGTGCCTGGCGAATGGCATTACCCACATCCACCACATTGACTCCGGAGGAAAAGGAGATTCCCATAGACAGCGCCGGCTGGCCGTTAGAGTGATAAAGGGTATCCGGGGTTTCATCGTAGTCCTTGCGAACGCTGGCAATGTCTCCCAGCCTGACCAGTTGTGTGCTGCCGGGAGGGCTGACAATCAGCTGTTCCAGTTCGCGGATATCATTGAACTCACCGGTGGGGTGAATCCGGATGGAGTGGCCATCCACAAACATCCGTCCGGCATTGGATACCACATTCTGGTTCTGGATCAGGGAGAACAGCCAGTTGGGATCGATGCCCAGAGCGGCGGTTTTGGACCTGGACAGTTCCAGAACCACCTGTTCCTGCCGGGCGCCCACCACAGAGACCTTCTTGACTCCGGGCACCATCACCAGTTCCCGCTTCAGAAAGTCCGAGTAGTTCTCCAGATCTCGTGGGGAGTAGCCTTCACCGGTGATGTTAAACAGCATGCCGAACACATCACTGTAGTCGTCCAGGGTGATGGAGGGATAGACGCCGGGAGGCAGGTCTTTCTGGGTATCGTTCACCTTTCGTCTCAGCTCATCCCAGATCTGGGGCAGCCTGGTTTTGTCGTATTGGTTCTTCATCTCCACGGCAATCTGTGACGTACCACCGCTGCTGATGGAATCAATGTGCTTGACGTACTCCAGTTGTTGTATTGCCTCTTCCAGGGGCAGGGTGACTTCCTCTTCCACCTGTTCCGGTGAGGCGCCCGGATACTGGGTGATCACCATGGCCTGTTTGATGGTGAACTCCGGAAACTCCAGCTGGCCCAGGCCAAAAAAGGAGAGACTGCCCCCCACTAGCAGGATGGCCACAAACATCCAGCTGATGACCCGGTGGGAAATGGAATATTCAGCGATATTCATGGTTACAGCCCCCTCTCTTTGCGAAGGGGTTTTACTTGCATTCCGTCGTGCAGTTGGCTGAGGCCTGCGGTGACAATCCGGTCTCCGGGGGAAATACCCGACAGGATCTGAACGCCGGACTCGGTAATGCGCCCTGCCGTGACCTCAACCGGAGCTACCTGGCCTGATGCTTCATCGTAGCGCCAGATAACCGTTCTGTTGCTTTTGTCATCCCGGGTGATGGCGGAAACAGGCACCATCATAAATGCCTTATGGTGGCTGGCGTCCATAACTTTGGTCAGGTCAATAATCACGGTGGCGCTCATGCCCGGTAATACATTCAGGCCCTCTGGCGTTTCCCGGGTGAAGATGACCTCATAACTCTGGGTACCCGGAGTGACACGGGTTGCATGCTCTTTGTAATTGACAGGAAACAACTTGCCGGGGGCACCTGGAAATTTGACCATGGGCTGATAACCCTGTTGAACGGACTCGCTGTTGACATGGGAGACAATGCTTTCAGGTACCTGAATGCTGATGTCCAGCATGTCACTGCTCTGCATGATCAATACCGGTTGCTGGGCCTGAACCTGCTGATGGTTTTCTGCCAGTTTCTGGGCAATCCGGCCACTGAAAGGTGCTTTGAGTGTCGTGTATTCCAGCTTGTCCCTGGCCAGCTTGAGGGCTGCCTCTGCGGATTTCAGTCGGGCGCTGGCGGTGTCAAAGTCCGCCTGGGAAATCACCTTCTTACTGATCAGGGAACTGGCCCGGTCAAACTCTACCTTGGCCAGCTCAAAACTGGCCTGGCGATCCTGAAGTTCATTGCGGATATCCCGGTCATCCAGATGGGCAAGTACCTGACCCTGCATGACCTTATCGCCCTGATTGACCATCAGGCGATCCAGCAGGCCTGGAATACGAAAGGAAATTTCTGCTTCTTCTGTGGCCGTCACTTTACCCGGGAAGCGTCGCAGCTGCTGTTTTCCCGGGTCTTTCACCTCAAACAGTTTTACCGGGCGAATCACCGGCTCGTGAATGACTTCTTCCTGGTTACAGCCTGACAGAAGACTGGCCAGGAGCAGAGGGAGAAGTGCCCGAAGGGCTTTTGGCTGAAAGCCGGTTCTGGAGGAAAAATGAGCTTGCAGTCTGCTCAGGACTGAAAGCGGTGGTCTTGTTATAGCCTTGAAAACAGCCATGGTTGTCTGACTCCGGTTAACTTTGCTTCGTCCAGTCACCCTACTCAAAGGGGGGAAAGGCAGGAGGGGGGACGGAATAGAATATAAAAAGGGTTTGGAGGGCAGCTTTACTCAGAATCCTGCATGAGTTCAGTGACCAGCCGCTCTGCAGTTGTGCGACTGTTGTCGATCAGATCTTCAGAAAATGGCTCTGGCCAGCCCCAGCCCTTTAGCAGGCTGTCCAGGTTGGTCAGCAGTATGGAAAAGCGGTTGTTGTTCTCCGCCTCCTGGTGCTTCAGGCCAAAGCCTGAAATACTCAGCTGGAAAAGCCCCTCACTCATGCCCCGGATGCCAATCAGTAGAACATTTTCATCAAGAGTACTCTGGTTGCCTTCGCTGGCGGGGCGGCTGTTGATGAGATCCCTGATCAGACCTTTCACCACACCGACGGTCTCCAGATAGATGCTGTCAAGGGCCAGCAGTTTTCCCTGGGAAGCCCTTTCGCAGACATCAGGGCTCATGGCAATGTGTCTCAGGCAGTAGTGATGGGGTTTGCCAGTGTAGTAAAGCCAGGCCGCCATGTTCAGAGTCACCAGCCTTTCCATGGCGCCAGACGGAGCGTCGACAACCCGTGAAAACAGCTGCTGAATGGTGATCAGCACCTTTTCTGCGCAGCCCAGCAGCAGATCCTCCTTGCTGGAAAAGTGGGAGTATACGGTTCCCATGGAGTATTCGGCCTGGCGGGCGACTTCGGACATTTTCAAATCCAGAAACCCCTTCTGTTCCAGCAGGGTTAGCGTGGCCTGGATAATGTCAGACTCGCGCAGAAGCCTTTTGTCCAGTTTTGACATGGTGGTTGGCCCACAGTAAACGTTCGATGGCAGTAGCTTAGGTGGTTTGCAGATTTTTGTCGAATAATATTCGAATATTGTTTTTGCGTGGCCCTCACCCCGGCCCTCTCCCAGAGGGAGAGGGGGAGAAGAAGTGGGTCCCTCTCCCCGGGATAGGGAAAAAAGATGCGTTGGTGTTTAACTCCGGTCTGCCCCCTCTCCCTTCGGGAAAGGGTTGGGGTGAGGGAAGAGGTGAAGAGTGGGGAAAGGCTGGATTTGCTTCATCCTCTGCCAGGATATAAGTTAATAAAAGAGCGTCCTGGCCGACAGGAATAAGATTCCAGGTTTGTTTTTCATGGAGGAATCAATGCTTCTGGCCGTTGTTGTTGCTGTACTGATTGTTGCTGTTACTGCTTACCTCTCTCTTCTTGAGTCTTCGGTTATCGGAATTGATGAATTAAAACTGGTGACGATTCTGAGCCGCAAACCCCGCAACAAAGAGGCTATCAAGGCTGTCTTCAGGCACAAGCGGGAACACCTGTCTTCTATCGTGTTACTGAGTACTCTGGTGAGTATTTCAGGCAGTACCTATATCGGTGCTCTGGCGGCCAGGGAGTTCGACGATATGGGGTTGGCGGTATTTACGGCGCTGCTCGCCTATTGCATGCTGGTGTTTGCCAAGATGTTACCCAAGGTTCGGGCGGTGCAGGTGGCAGAAGAAGTGGTGATCAAACGGGCCAGTCTGATCCGGTTGATCTACAGGATGACCCGGCCCGTGTTGATGCTGGCGCTGTTCTGGGTAAAGTTATTCCCGGGTAAAGCCAGTGAGAAGCAAAGCAGTGATGAGCTTCGCAGCATTATCAAGCATTACAACAAGCGGGGAGTGATTGGCAAAAGCCAGAGGCGGATGGCAGAAGCGGCCCTGGTGGCGAACCAGCGAACACTGGCTGACCTGCTGGTGGAATCGGGCCCTCTGGTCTCCCTGCCGCTCAATGCCACTGTGGCCACCATTGAAGACACTCTTCGAAATAACCCCTGTAAGCGGTATGTGGTTCTGGACGGTGACCAGCCTGTGGGAGTGGTACTTTATCGCCACCTGGCGCGATCCCTGGTCAGTGGTCAGGCTGACGTGGCCATTGGTGAGTTGGTTCGCAGAACCATCAGCCTGCCACCGGACACCCCCTTGTCCGAAGCGGTCAGTGAATTTCAGGAAGCCCGGGTGTCCGTGGCGATCCTGCCGGGAGAAACCCCGGAAAGCACCCGGTTTATTACGGTCAAGCAGGTCTATCGGGCGTTGTTGGGCGCCGCCTGAAACCAGGCCCCCGATGATTGTTGCTGGTTTTGTCCGGCTCACTTCATAAGTTGAAGGTTCTGGCAACCATTGGCTCCGATTGCCTTCTTTTTTTGCTCTTCGGTCCAGGGTAATGCGTTCAACCGTATCGACGCTTTTTGGCGCTATTATTCAGTTTTCTACTGTCTTGGTACGGTTAACCCAACGTTCATGTTATTTCCTACCGATTCCGCTGTTCTCCTCATTTTTGTACTTTCCTGGTCAACAGGAGACAAGCAGTGGTGCAGTTTACAGGAAGTGCCAATCAACGGTCAGCCGTTGAAGGTTGATGAAAGCAGAGGTCTTGAGGCTTTTGGTGTCCAGCCGGTCCCCACCAGCAGTACGGTTATTGTAGGCATGATGGCGGGCGTCGATGGAGAGCCTCCTGAACCGCCCGGTGGCTCCAGTTGGCCAAAAGAGCCGGAAGACTTTCTGGGGGATACAGAAGAGAGACCCGTTGAGTCATGGTGGAGCTGGCTTGCCAGACTGTTCTGGTTGGGGGTAGAAGGTAAGTCAGCGGCTGCAAGCCTGGAGAGGGAGGTTGATGGTTCTTCGGATAGCCTGTCACCTGAACAAGGCTATGCTACCAGCGATGATCTCTCCACAGGCCTCACTGAACAGTGGGGTGACGATCAGGTAATGGTGGCAGGGGAAGAGTCAGCCTTGGGGGATGATCTGAGCTCTGATGAGGTGGTGGAAATGCCCTCGTCTGTCTCATTGGGCCTACAGGAGAACGAATGGTCCCAGGCTTCGGACGCCACAACTGTCATTTGTTTGGGTTCTGAAGAGGGGAGTATCGGGGGGGCTGGAACCAGTATCGCCCAGCTCTTGCGGCAGGTTTGTGAGGAGACGGATGCTGCACGAAGGCGTTTGGCTTTTCAGAGGCTGTTACAGGCGCTGCAGGCAGAAGTGTCATCTCTGGAAATGGAGAAAGAAGTCTTAGAGAACAGGCGGTCTCAGAAAAAAACGGAACGGGCTCGGCGTATAAGAAAGGCGGCCTCGGAAGTGTTGAGGTTGAGGGCGGAAATGCTGGAACAGGAAGCCGGGCGTGAGGCTCTGCGTAGACAGAGTAGAAAGCTGACGCGCAGAATTTGGCGGCAGTTCAGGCAGTTGTTTTGTTGTAAAGCCCCTGATCCGGAAACAGCGGGCTCTCAGGATGAGTTGAACCATTGACCTGGCTGCTCCGGGTACAGTCGTCTATGGATTATAAAGCCTTCAGTTCTAAAATAACGTGCCCCCAGTCGTCTTCAACGATTCCTGTTTCTCTAACCTCCAGGCGCTTTTTGAAGTTGGGGGCATTGACCAGCAGCGTGTGAAACTCGCCATCTTCCCCGGTTGGGCAAATACCGGCCTGGCGGATTTCATCGGCAATCTCTGGTGTCAGGATTTGCCCCAGCAGGTGCTGGCTAAGCCTGTCTTTTTTTACGCTGACAATCAAGGTTTCAAACCGGGCGGCAAACAGGTCTTTCAACAGCTGTTCCCTGTCGTATTGCCAGAGGGGGAAGTGAGGTGTCACTCCTGAATCCCGCAGGATTTTTTCATACCAGTCTTTGTGGGCCTGCAGGTCAATGTCACCAAAAAACAGCTGGTGGGTGTGATGGTCTTTCTGTACCCGCTCAAGCGCTGTTTTCAGACCTGCTTCGTATTGTCCGAAGCCTGCCTGACCAAATACGATGGGCAGACCAAGACAATCGGCCTGGGCTTCCAGTACTTCACGATGCAGGCCGTGGGCACTGGTCTGTTCGCTGTCTTCCTTCAGCATGGTCAGCAGGCAGGTAGGGGTAAATTCTCGGTTCTGGCTGTGCCAGAGGGCAAAGCTGGCGTCTTTGCCGCCACTCCAGGAGGTGCAGAAGTGTTTATTGATTTCAGGGACTGGTGTCATTGGTCATTGGAGGGGTCATTAAGGGATCGGGTATTCTACCGTAATGGCGGCCCGGCAATCCAAGGAAAGAATGCCGCTTAAAGCATAAGTCATAAAAGAAAAGCCAGGTCGTAACGGCAGCAGATGGCACCCGGTTCAAAGTCAACTTCCAGGTTCATAAAGTCAGCAGGACTTTGCTCTTTTAAAACAATTGTATTTCTTGCTTCCGCTGAACGGCTCTGAAATACAGTATCTTTTGGCGCAATCCTGTCATGGGATGCATTGTTAAAATAGGCTTCTGTTGTCAGTACTCCATGATCAATATGTTTCATTTTGATATGGATATGAGCGGCGCGAGGAATGGGCGTTTTTCTGGACCCCATTGCCATTAGAAGGTACCAGCGTGGCTGAATGGTTTTGAAAATGTAAAAGCCGTTACTGTCGGTTTTGACGCGGGCAAAATAGCCAAAGTGAGGGTCCAGCTCATCTTGCCTCCACCCGCGGGGATGTTTGTAGTTGCCGTTGATGTCCGTTTGCCAGATTTGAACTTCAGTATTTGGCAGGGGGGATCCATTTCTACTGAATATCGTTCCGAATAAATAGAGCCTTTTCCCTTGAGCCTTTCCCTTTCCGATTGAAGTGAGGTCTCGGTTCCAGGGAATCTCAACGGGTGGGTACAGGGGGCCATCTTCTGTTGCAGCTATAAATGGAAGGTCTGTTCTCTTTTGAGCGGGTGAAAGAAGCGCCTCGTTAGCGTGTGAATCATGAAAGAGACACTCTGTCCCAACCAGTAAAGAGCTGTATTTTATAAAGCGCCTGCGGGAAAGCAGTTGATTGATTCCGGTCTGTTTCATTGAGAGTAAGCCAGAACTGACATATACAACTGTTAAAAGGCTAGCCCCCTTTCCTGCAAAATCAAATGGTGACTCATATAGAGCGCCTGGCACCGATACGATATCGCCTTAATGCTCTTTGCACTGTGAACGCTGATGTTCGCTAACGGGTAGGCAGAAGCCTGCTTCTTATTCTCTCCAGGCAGGACATACCAGCCGTTCCGGCGTATACTGGCGGCCATTCTAGTTTGTTCCTTCGTATTGACTCCCCAAGATGACTCAAACCCTTGAAACTGATGTAGTGGTAATTGGTGGCGGTATTGCCGGCCTGTGGCTGTTCCGTTCTCTCAATCTGAAGGGGTACCAGACGGTGCTTCTTGAACAGGGCGATCTGGGCGGTGGGCAGACCATCAAGTCTCAGGGGATTGTCCATGGGGGCACCAAGTACACGTTGACCGGTCAGCTGACCAAGGCCTCCCAGGCCATTGCCTCAATGCCGGAGCGGTGGCGGAAAGCCCTTGCGGGCAAGGGAGGGGCAGAAGAGCCGGATCTCAGTCCAGCGAACATTCTGTCGGAATACCATTATCTCTGGTCTCCGGGTGATATTGGTTCAAGGATGACCTCATTCTTTGCCAGCAAAGCCCTCAGGGGGCGGGTGGATGCCCTTGGCAAAGAGCAGTTTCCTGCCATCTTCCGGCATGATGGGTTTCGCGGCAAAGTGTATCAACTGAACGAGATTGTGCTCGATATCGCCTCAGTGGTGAAGGCCCTGGTGGCGGGTCTGGAAGACAAAACCGTTCGAGTCCGCTGGGGAGATGAAGGTAATGCCCGGCTGATCAAAGGGGCTGATGGATCCATTGACGGTATCGAAATCCATCAAGGCAGCAAAACGGTTTTGTTGAAAGCCCGCCGTTATGTGATGGCGGCAGGGGAAGGCACAGCCGGACTGATGGAGGAGTGGGGAATTGAGGAACCCAAAATGCAGGTGCGTCCATTGCACATGGTCATGGTCCGGCACCGTCACCCGGAGCCTATTTATGCCCACTGCCTGGGTACGACCCCTCTGCCGAGAATTACCGTCACCAGTCACCCCGATAAGGATGGTCAGTGGGTCTGGTATCTGGGAGGAGGCATTGCCGAAGATGGGGTCAATCTATCACCGGAAGCTTTGATCGCCACGGCCCGTAAAGAAATGAAAGCACTGCTTCCCTGGGTGAATCTGGATGAGGCGCAATGGGGAACGCTGAGAGTCAATCGTGCGGAGCCGAAGCAGAGTCGTTTACTGCGACCGGATGCCGCGTTCTGTCAGGGAATGCACAACGGCATTGTTACCTGGCCCACAAAACTGGCTCTGGCGCCCAACCTCTCTGATGAGGTAATTGGAATGCTGCAGGAAGCGGGCATTGAACCAGGAAGTCAGGCTCAGTCCCTGCCTGAGGGGGTTGACCGTCCCGGGATCTGTCCCAACTTCTGGCAGAATGTTTTTGTATAACCGGACTGAAAGGTAAGCAGGCGGATGACCAGGCTGGAACCAAAACGCATTGCCGGAACGACCATCAGTGTGTCGCCCATGGGGTTTGGCACCGTGAAGTTTGGCCGTAACCAGGGCGTCAAATACCCGGAGCGGTTTACCATTCCCGATGACCGGCAGGTACTGGATTTGCTGTCCCTGGCCAGCGAGCTGGGGATGAACCTGCTGGATACGGCACCAGCGTACGGTACCAGCGAAGAACGCCTGGGAGCGCTGTTTGCCCGAAATAAGGGGCTTCGGGACCAGTGGGTGATCTGCAGCAAAGTGGGAGAGGAGTTTGAAAACGGTGAATCACGCTTTGACTTTTCTGAGGAACATATCCGCTATAGTGTTGAGCGCAGTCTGAAGCGACTGAATACCGATGTGATCGAACTGATGCTGGTTCATTCCAGCGGTGATGACGTCCGGATTATTGAGCAAACCGGTTGTCTGGATGTGCTGGCCGACCTGAAGCGGGAGGGAAAAATTCTGGCTTCCGGTATGTCTACTAAAACCGTTGAGGGGGGGATTCTGGCACTGCAGCACTCGGATGTGGCCATGGTCACCTATAACCTCAGCGAACAGAGTGAAAAGCCAGTGATCGACTTCGCCCATGAAAACGGGAAAGGCATTCTTATCAAGAAAGCCTTTGCCAGTGGCCACGCCTGCCTGGATGGAAAGGACCCTGTGAAAGAAAGCATGAAGCTGGTGTTTTCCCATCCCGGGGTGTCTGCGGCGATTGTGGGAACCATAAACCCGGAGCATATGCGACAGAATGCTGAGGCCTGCTTTCTGTCCCGGTGTTGAATAAAGCTGGCAGCCCTTTCTGTGATCAGTTCTCGGGAATTGCCAGAACCTGAATCAGCTCCTGGTGGTTCCCGACGAGATCTTGAAGGGTGTATTGATCCAGAACCTTCAGGAAGGCTTCCAGTGCTTCCCCCAGAACCCCCTTAAGCTGGCAGGCCGGTGATATGCGGCAGGCAGGCTCTTCACAATTGACCAGTGACAGGCTGTTTTCCATTTCGCGAATCAACTGGCCGATGTTGATGTCCCGGGGGTTTTTGCCAAGACGAAACCCGCCCCCCTTACCTCTCAGGGTGTTCAGGTAGCCAAGCTGCCCCAGCTTCTGGACAATTTTCATCACATGATTTCGGGAGAGTTGATAGATGTTCGTCACTTCTGTGATGGACAGCAGTGTATCGTCCGGTTGTACGGCTGCGTATATCAGTATTCTCAGGGCGTAATCGGTTTGTTTATTGAGCTTCATTCCTCTCCCGGGATGTCTATGCTTTTCTGTGCTTTCAGTCAGGAGTGCTGTCCAGTGGGCAGAATAATAGCATTCACTGACCCTGGTTGGCATCGTGGAGAAAACGGAGGTGGATTTGATGATGAATCTATATAGACAACCACAAAAGAAGTATATAGGATGCATCTTAAAAGGCGCATATAAAATGCATGTTTTTTGTTGCAGAGGTATTCCAGGATGCTCAGCCCTGAAACTGTTCGAGTTGTAAAGGCCACCGCCCCCGTTCTGGCTGAACACGGTGAAACCATCACTGCTCATTTTTATCAGCAGATGTTTCACCACAATCCGGAGTTGCTGGATATTTTCAACTCCAGTAATCAACACACCGGTGATCAGCCAAGAGCTCTGGCGGCGGCAGTCTACGGTTATGCGGCCAATATTGACAATCTTGGTGCCCTGACGGGTGTCGTTCAACGCATTGCTCATAAGCACGCCAGTTTCAATATCAGGCCGGAGCATTACCCCATTGTCGGCAGGCACCTCCTTGAGGCGGTGGCTCATGTTCTGGGTGATGGGGCGACGGATGAGATTGTGTCTGCATGGACGGAGGCCTATCAATTTCTGGCAGATCTGTTTATTTCGGTGGAAGAGGGCATCTATCAGGACAGTGAAGACCGTGAGGGGGGCTGGAGAGGGACCCGGGAATTCCGGGTGGTCAGAAAAGTGCGGGAAAGTGACGTGATTACGTCTTTCTACCTGGAACCTGCGGATGGCGGTCCTGTGGTCAGCTTTCGACCAGGGCAGTATATCGGCATTTATCTCAACCCTGAGGGACATCCCCACCGGGAGATTCGTCAATACAGCCTGTCCGATGCACCCAATGGGAAGTACTATCGTATTTCAGTCAAGCGGGAAGTCCAGGAAGGGTTCGAAGGACTGGTGTCCAATTACCTCCATGACTGGGTTTCTGAAGGGGATGTGGTGGAGTTAAGCCCACCGGCCGGGGATTTTTTCCTGAATCTGGAGACTTCGAAAGTATCTCCTGTGGTGCTGATCAGCGGTGGCGTCGGGGTGACTCCAATGATGAGTATGTTGAATACCCTGGTGGATCAGAGTTCGACACGACCGGTCCGGTTTGTCCACAGCGCCATCAACCCCAGTGTTCATGCCTTCTCAGAGTGGGTCAGGGAGTTGGCAGAAGCCCATGACACTATTGACAGTGTCGTCTTTTACGATGAGCTAGCAGCTGCCACGTTTGACGGTGATGTTCTGGAGGGGCGTGCCAACCTGGATCGGATTCGGGAGCGAATTGAGCTGGCCGATGCGGACTACTATTTCTGTGGCCCGGTGGGCTTTATGTCCATGGTCAACAAGACCCTGAAAAGCTGGGGAGTTCCTGAAGAGCGAATCCACTATGAGGTATTTGGACCCCACAAGGATATTTGATGCCATTGCAGGCTCTGTTGACTACCTCTGATTAACAGAGCCTTTCCCTGGTTACTTAAGGTAAGGCAGGAACCGTTATGCGGTTTCCTGCTCCTGCTCCTCCCGGATTTTCTCGACAATGGCTGTGGTTGAGCAGTTGTCCAGAAAAGCCAGAACCTTCACTTCGCCACCGTATTCATGAACGATGGGGGCGCCCACTACCTGATCCAGGCTGTAATCTCCGCCTTTCACCAGAACATCCGGCTTGATCTGCCGCAGCAGGTTTTCCGGGGTATCTTCATCAAAACTGACTACCCAGTCCACCGCTTCCAGCCCGGCAAGCACTGCCATTCGACGATCCACCGGGTTGATGGGGCGACCTTCGCCTTTGAGCCGGGTGACGGAATCATCGCCATTAATAGCCAGTATCAGGCGGTCTCCCTGCTGGCGGGCCTGCTCCAGATAACCCACATGCCCGGCATGAAGAATGTCAAAGCAGCCGTTGGTGAAGACTATTTTTTCACCGTGGGCGCGAGCATCTTCAATGGCAATCAGTAACTGTTCAGCGGTGACAGCCCCCCTTTCCACTCCAAGTTCGCGGTGCACTTCCCTTCGGAGTTCCGGCATGGAGATGCTGGCCGTACCCAGTTTACCCACCACAATACCTGCAGCAATGTTGGCCAGTGCTGCGGCCTGGGGCATTTCAGAACCCGCGGCCAGGGCAGCTGCCAGTACCGAAATAACCGTGTCTCCGGCACCAGTGACGTCAAATACTTCACGGGCACGGGCAGGCAGGTGGACTTCCGGCTCATCTTCCCGGATCAGAGTCATGCCATGTTCACTGCGGGTAATCAGAAGGGCTTTCAGCTCCAGATCTTTGAGCAGCTGCTGCCCCTTGCTGACCAGTTCCTGCTCGTTTTTGCACGGGCCTACCACCGTTTCAAACTCCTTAAGGTTTGGCGTAATGATGGTGGCTCCACGGTAACGGTCAAACGCAGTCCCTTTCGGATCCACGAGAACGGGGATATTGAGGGTTCTGGCCTGGCGGATCAGTTGCTGACAGCCTTTGAGTGTCCCCTTGTTGTAGTCCGAGAGGACGATGGCACCGGCATCGGTCATCAGCCTTGTGGCTTTTTCTTCAATAATGTCGGGGCTGAGGCCTTCAAACGACTCTTCGTGATCCAGCCGGATCAATTGCTGGTGTTGAGAAATGACCCGCAGTTTAGTAATGGTGGGAATGTCACTGAGTCGGGCAAAGTCACAGGCGACGCCTGCGGCTTCCATCCGGGTATGCAAAGCGTCTGCAGCCTCATCATCACCGGTGGCGCCGATCAGCCAGGCCGGGGCGCCCAGGGTGGCAATGTTCAATGCCACGTTTCCGGCCCCTCCGGGCCGATCTTCAATCTGGCCAACCTTGACCACAGGAACCGGGGCTTCCGGGGAAATCCGGGAAGTGGCTCCGTGCCAGTATCGATCCAGCATCACATCACCAATGACCAGTACTCTGGCTAGGTCAAAACGGGGAAGCGTCAGTTTCATCAAGGGGTTCCAGTCTGCTCAATTCAATCCGGTGCCTGACAGGTTTTCACGCCTGCTCAAGGATAACACCTTCGGTATTACACTCAGGGCTCAGTTCGTCCTGAAACTGCATTCTGTGCAGTTTGGCATAATGCTCGCCCCGGGCGAGCAGCTCATCATGACTGCCCTGTTCAATAATGCGACCATGGTCCATCACCAGAATACAATCGGCATTTTCAATGGTGGACAGTCGATGGGCAATGACCAGGGTGGTCCGGTTTTTCATGATATCATCCAGGGCTGCCTGGATGTGTCGTTCCGATTCGGTGTCCAGGGCGGAAGTGGCTTCATCCAGAATCAGAATAGGGGCATCTTTCAGCACGGCCCTGGCGATGGCCAGGCGCTGCCGCTGGCCACCGGACAACAGTACCCCGTCTTCACCTACCAGGGTATGCATGCCATCGGGCATGTCTTTGATAAACTCGTTGGCGTAGGCGGCCTCTGCAGCCAGCCGGATATCCTCTTCGTCAGCCGTCTCTCCCAGAACACCATAAGCAATATTACGGGCAATGGTGTCATTAAACAGGGTTATGTTCTGGCTGACCAGGGCAATATGGCTGCGCAGGTTCTTTAGCTCGTACTCTGTCAGGGGAATGCCATCAATCAGAATCTCCCCCTGGCTATGGTTGTAAAAACGGGGCAGCAAATTAGCCAGAGTCGTCTTTCCGGAACCGGACCGGCCTACCAGAGCGTAGGTTTCCCCCGGTGCCATGGTGAAGCTGATCTCCTGCAGGGCCGGTTGTTCGGCTTGATCATAGGTAAAGCCTACCTGGCGGAATTCAACCTGACCTTCGACCCGCTCACTTTGATAATGGCCTTCATTAGGCTCCGGCACTTCATCCACCATTTCAAAGATGGTTTCTGCGGCGGCAATGCCTTTCTGGATATTGGCATTCACTTCGCTGAGTTGCCGGATGGGTTTTGGCATCAGGGCCGCAGCGGTCACATAGCCCACCAGAGAGGCGGTGGAAGCGTCACCCTTGATCCACAGTACCATAAACAGCAGCACGGCCAGGGCAATGGAGACCAGAAACTGCAGCAGAGGTGTGTTGATCGCAGCAGCCCGTTCCATAGCCAGGTTCTGGGCGGTGTTTCTGGCACTGGCGGATGTAAAACGCTTGTTTTCATAGGCTTCTCCACCGAAGCCACGAACTTCACGGTAGCCGTTGATGGTTTCAGAAGTCACATGGGTGAGATCGCCCATGGAAAACTGGATATTCTGGCTGATTTTCCGGAACCGCTTGCTGGCCACTGACACCACAAAGGCGATGACCGGAGCCACTCCCATAAAGATCAGGGTCAGTTTCCAGTTGGTGTAAATCAGGAAACTCAGCAGGAACAGAATGGTCAGCCCCTCCCGAACCGCAACCCGGATGGCTTCTGAGGCGGCGGACGTCACCAGGCTGACGTTGTAGGTGATCCTGGCGATCAGGTGGCCGGAGTTGTTGTTGTCAAAAAAGACATTGGGAAGGGTTACCATCCTCTCAAACATCAGTGTTCGCAGATCATGGATGACGGATGTGGACACTTTGGCTATATAGTAGTTACCCAGATAGGAGCCAATGCCCCGGACGATGGCAATCAACACCATCAGGGAAGGAATCAGCCACAGGTCTGAAATACCGGCATCACTGAGCCAGGAAGTGTGCTGGAGCAGCCCTACAGGCTGACCTTCCAGGGCCTGGACGAAGTACTCCAGCAGCTTGGCAAAGGCGGGCTGGGTGAGTGCGAAAATAGCCAGCCCGAAAAGGCTCAGGGCAAAGTAGCCGCTGTAGGGTTTCACGTAACTGAGCAGGCGAAGATAAATCTGTAAACTGCCGTCGCTGGATGGTTCTGACATGATTAAGGAGAAGTGTCTGTACGTTTAATGAAGCGAAGTCTGCTAGGCGGCCATGCACATGCGATCACTAACGGGCAGGCTATACAGTCCGCTTTGGGTTACAGAGCTTATCCCGGGTATCAACAGGGCACTGAATGAACCTTGAAAGGCCTAGGTTTCCTGTGGCCACTTACCGGAAAAAGGTCAAAGGACGCATTCTAGCATAGTGTGGCGGTCAAGAGCATTTTCAAAGTTTGATAGTCCTTCCTGGGTTTACCGGGGAACGGGCATTGTCATGGTTCTTTGTTTTCTTCAGTGATATCAGGCTGTTTAAGAGTGAAGGTATCGTCTATTCATCATGATCCTCGTTTTCTGTGTCCTGGTGTTCTCTAAGGAAGGGTGACTCCTCAGTGGTATCTTCATCATCATTTCCTTTCTGTGTAAAGGAGGGCTGCATAAGTGGGCTTGCCTCATCGGTATTGTCGCCACCTTCCAGGCTCTCTGTCTCAGAGGAGGCCCTTAACCCCTCCTTAATTGCCTGTAAATCACTAGGCGATAAAAACCTTCCATCTTCCCGGACTCGTATTTCTACCTTCCGGACGAGATCAGCGCAATTGGCATAACCGTTGTTATTTGAAGAAGTACCCTGAGCCTCGATCAAGTCTCCATCATCGGTGCTCTCGACACTTGCACCAAATGAGGTCATATCAATACATACATTTTGAGCTGTTTCTGAGTTTACAATGGTTGCTAACGGTTGCATCTCAATGCAATCGCCATTCATTTGAAAACTTGTTTGGTCTTCAGGTAGAAGGGGTTGGTGGTTGTCATCGAGCAGATCCTGCCATTCGGTCAATTTGTCGGAACTTGGATCGTCTTCCATAGTTGAGTAACTTCCACGAGGCTTGAAGTACTTGAAAATTTTCCATCCGGCTAGAACTAATCCAGCGGTAATAACAGGGGGAAGCCCCACTGATACTCCCCATTTAAGCTGTCTTGTAGAGAAATCCTGGGGGGTAACCTGAACAGTAATGGAGGTGCTGGAACAGTGATTAAACTGATTACACACTTGCATGTGTGCAGGGAAGTCGATTGAAAGCTGCCAGCCCCCGCTATGGCTGAGTGACACCCCGCAGTTCGGGCTGTACAAAATCTGGTTATTTTCCCAGTAAAAAGGGCAGTTTGAGTGCTCCTGCCAGCGCACTGAGGTTGTGAGGTGAGAGAGGTCTTCAATATTAGCCATATTGGCGTCTATGACCATGAGCTGACCCACCAGGAAATGGTGTCCACTGGCATCCCGCTCATCGTAATCAAACTGATAACCGGGCTGCCCAAAGCGAGGCGCCGATGAAAAATGTACGATAAGCACCACTCCTGTCGTAGCGCCTATGACAACAATGCGCCGGCCGTTTTCCGGATCGATGGCAATGCCAGTTAGGCCCGGTGACCTGCCCTTATGTTTGATCAGCAGAGCCTTGAGGTGTTGCCATTTTGAAAGGTGGCTGTTCCAGACGAATGAATGAACATGCTGGTTTGAGGAAACGTAGACACAGGGAACCTCGTCATTCACGGGAATGGCACTGACCACACTGTGTACACCGTCAAAGCTGTCAGCCTCCTGGAGGTTTTCGTCCGTAAAAGTGGCTGACGGTTGCCATTGTCCACTGGAAGCATTCTTCTGGTAAAACAATACGCTGTTGGTTTCATGGGCAACCACAACCAGAAACTGGCCATCTGGGGTAAATGCCATGCCAGTGATGCGTCTCAGACTTTCGGTAGTGTGTGAAGAGTCCACAGCTTCAGGTGAAGACCATTGGCCCCATTCTCTGTTAAGCTCGCTGTCAAGATGATTGAGGTTGAATTCAAGCTTATAGACCGTGCTGAATGTTCGGTAATGGTCTGATTCATCACGCTTGTTAAGAGCAAGGTAAAAAGCACTGGAGGATTGAGCGGCAATGATAATGGCTACATCCGGGTCCTTGCCGGCCGGTATCTTGGGGGAGTTCCAGTACTGCCAGTTGTCGTTAACCTTGATGTAAGCGGTGAGCTCAGAAGAGTCTCGGCTACTGACTAAAAGCACTTGACCACTGTGATCGTAACAGGCTCGATAAGGGTTTTTGAAGGAGTTGGGGATATCGGTGTTTTCCCGGGTCAGAGATTGAGTAAATATTAAAGAGCTTCTTTTATGCCTGGTGCCGCTTGCGTCGGCATCTTGAGAGCCTTCCGCCTCCTGGGAACCGATGGCTGGAAACAGTAAGGCAATGGAGTCTGAATGTTCTCCAGGAATAGCCAGTTCCTGTGTGACCGGGTTTATCGCCAGTTCCCGCGAACCTCTCTGAAGAGAATGGTTGCCCAGGGGAATCGGAAAGGGTTCCATAAATTCCAGGGTTTCCTGATTGACTGAAAACAGGCTGGTCAGTTTTGGGTCTGAGATAAGGATATGTCCTTTATGGAAGCAAACACTGAACGGTTGTGGTACAACGCTGGGGTCTGTGTACTCTAGAGCAATTGAGTCAACCAGCACCAACTCACCGGCGACCTCTTCCGCCTGGGTATTGGCCAGGCTCATATCCGGTTTTACGTAGAGCAGACATAAGATAAGGAACGAGCAGAAATAAGCGCTGTTTTTTATTGCGTGGGCTTTTCTCACAACAGCACCTCCCGGTTTCGTTTAACGAACATTGAATGCTTCATCCCGGTAGCGAAGAAAAGGTTCAATGAAAAACTCCAACGCTCTTCGTGTTCCGGTTTTCACTTCAGCGCTGACCACCATTCCCGCCTGAAGCGGTTGATTTTTCCCATTAATTAGAACACTTTGGCGGTCAATATGAATATAAGTTGGGTAAACCAGGCCCTGTTCCGGTATAACCACTGCATCTCTGGCAATACTCTGTACAACGCCACCAAGATAGCCATAAAACGTATAAGGGAAAGACTCAATTTTAATATCCACGGGCATGCCTTTCTGAATAAAGCCAATGTCTTTGTTTAAAACCATCGCTTCGACCTGAAGCTCTGCTTCATCTGGGACAATAGTCATCAGTGATTTAGCCGGTTCAACCACCGCTCCTCTGGAGTGAATTTCCAGATGATGAACGGTGCCACTGACGGGAGCGGAGATATCACTTTGGCTGTTTCGCTCGCGGGCTTTTCGAAGTGCCTGTCTTAACTCTTCCAGTTTATCATTAAACTCATTGATCTGTTGCATTCTTGATTGCTGAAAATTAAAGCTCTGTTTACTTCTTTCACTAATTGCTGACGCCAGTGCTGCTTTTGCTTCCTGCAGCCGGTGTTTCTCAACCATTAATTGCTGATAGGCGGATACCTGTTTTTCACGGGCAGACAGCCATTCTGTTTTTGAGGCGTGGGACTTTTCATATAAGGCCTTGATGTTTCTTTCCTGTTCTTCATAAAGGGGCAGCAAAACATGGTACCGTTCGATTTCTGACTGGATTGCTTCAATGGTCGCCTGTCGCTGGTTTACAGCATCCGCCATGGCGTTGTCACTGCTTGAAAAGAAAGCATAGTCAAAATCCAGCAATTGTTGCTGCGTTGTCCATTGCTCTTCTGTGGGAGGAGAAGACAGCAGTGACGGTTTATCCGAAAACCATGCCTTAAGGTTTGGGTGGGTCGGTTGCTCATTGAGAATGGTGGCCAGAAGACAGCGGATTCGGCCTTCATTCAACTGGAGGTAAAGCTGGTTTGATTCAAGGGCATGGACATCGGCCATGGATTCAATCCGGTTGAGCCTGACCAGTACCTGGCCTGCGCTTACCCGGTCGCCTTCTTTGACCAGAATGTTTTCTACACGGCCGGCGATCAGTGACTGAATGATTTTGACCTGCCCCACCGGAATGATTTTACCTTCAGCGACCGCCTCGGTATCCAGAACGCCAAACCAGCTGATCAGGAGGGAGAGGGTAAGCACCATGCAGATAATCAACATCAGTGCTCTGCTGAACTGGGAAGGAGGGGACTCCAGGGCTTCCAGGGCTGCGGGCAGAAATTCGGTTTCCTCCCGGTTTCGTTTGAGAGGCGGGTGCTCTTTTTCCCGGGCCAGTGTTGATTTGACCAGCTGCCAGTAACGCCGAATGTCATCAATCATGACGCTCCCCTGACTGGAAGTTCCATAATGAGGCGTATTGTCCCTGCTGAGCCAGAAGCTCCCGGTGACTGCCATCTTCAAGGATTTGACCCTTATCGACCAGAAGAATCCGGTCACAGGCGCTGATGGTGGACAGCCGGTGCGCAATAACAATGACAGTGCGGGATTGGGCGATGTCTTTCATATTCTCCTGGATGACTCGTTCGGACTCATAATCCAGGGCTGAAGTGGCTTCATCAAAAATCACTATTTTCGGATTGTTGACCAGAGCGCGGGCAATGGCCAGCCTTTGCAATTGACCACCGGAGAGGCCCACTCCCCGCTCTCCCAGTTCTGTGTGATAACCCTGGGGCAGCTGGCAGATGAACTCATGGGCGCCGGCCAGCTCTGCGGCATGAATGACACTCTCCATATCGGTGGCAGGAACACCCAGGGCGATATTATCTCTGATGGATCCTGTGAACAGCACGTTGTCCTGCAACACGATACCGATTTGTCGACGGAGCCATGCGGGGTTGAGTAAGGCAGTGTTGTGGCCATCAATGAATATTTTTCCGGACTCGGGTATATACAGGCGTTGAATCAGTTTACTGATGGTTGACTTGCCCGAGCCTGAGCGTCCGGCAATACCCACCAGCTGGCCTGCCGGGATATTCAGGGTGAGGTGCTTCAGAACTTCAGAGCCTGAGGGCGTGTATCGAAATACGACATTATCAAGGTGAATGCTGCCCTTGATATCCGGCATTGCCGGTTGCTGAAGATTGACTTCGGATTCCGGAGGCGTATTGATAACATCACCCAGGCGGTCCATTGAAATGCGAAACTGCTGAAAATCCTGCCACAGCTGGGCCAGGCGCAGAATAGGGCCTGCAATCTGTCCTGAAAGCATATTGAAGGCAATCAGCTCACCCACGGTCATGACACTGTGAATGACTTCAATTGAACCTTGCCACATCAGCAGTGCTGTAACGACTTTGCTGACCAGCTGAACCGACTGACTGCCGTATGTGCCCAGCATGACTGCCCTGAAAGAGGCGCGGGCATAGCCGGCCAGTTGCTCTTCCCAGCGTTCTCTCATCTGGGGCTCTACCGCCATGGCTTTCAGGGTTTCGATACCGGTCAGGGACTCTGTCAGGAAGGCCTGGTTGATGGCACTGCGATGGAATCGTTCTTCGGTTCTCTTTCTCAGTTCCGGGGTAATCCAGATTGAAATAATGACATAAAAGGGAATGGAGCCGACCACAATCCAGGCCAGCTTCCAGGAATAAAAAAACATAACGGCAATGAAAATAAGACTGAAAAAGAGATCCATAACCAGTGTCAACGCACTGCCGGTAAGAAAGTCACGAATATTCTCAAGCTCTCTGACCCTTGCCACCACCTGGCCTACCGGACGACTGTGAAAAAAAAGAATGGGGAGGCTGAGCAGGTGTCTGAAAAGCTGGGTTCCCAGCTCAATATCCACCCGGTTGGTGGTATGGGTGAATACATAGGTGCGAAGGCTTCCCAGAACGACTTCGAAGGTTGAAATGCACAGCAGAGCGATGACCAGGACATTCAGGGTCATCTCAGCCCGGTGCACCAGCACTTTATCCATAACAACCTGAAAGATCAGGGGAACGCAAAGTGCAAACAGCTGTAAAAAAAAAGAGGCAATCAAAATGTCCCTGAACAGCTTTCGGTATTTGACGATGACCGGAACAAACCAGCTGAGGTCAAAGTGGTTGAGGGTGTCCGGCAGTCTGTTTCTACGGGTGATCAGCACCGAATGCCCCTGCCATTCCATAAGTAAGTCTTCCAGAGGTATGGATGTGGGAGGCATACCCGCCATCTGAATCAGTGCGTTGTCCCCCTGGATGGCGGCAATAATAAAAAATGTGCCCTCTGTGTTGATGGCGATCAGTGGCAGGGGGTACTTGCTGATTCTGGAGGGTTTTATCCTTTTTTCTCTGGCTTTCAGGCCTGTTTTTCTGGCGGCACGAACCATTGATAATGGTGTCAGGTCACCACCATCGGGGCAGAATTCGTGCTGTATGGCCTGCATATCCACCGGTTTTTTCAAGTACTGAAACATCAGGGAAAGACAGAAAACACCCGAGTGGTGTATCGCGCTTCCTTTTTCTTCCATAGTATTAAGCTCAATAAAATTTTATTGTTTAACCTGTTGTGTGATCAGTGTCTTGGTCAGTTATAAGAAAACCGGGTGGTTTCAGTTATTCAAAATAACGATTCTGGATAAACGACTGATGCTATCAGTAATTTCAAACAAATTTAGACTAAAATCAGAAGGTTTGTTATTTACTCATGCTTTTCTTGTTTTCCAGGTGTAAACAGAAACCTCATTAATGTGCTGCCCTCATTGTTTATCAGAGGTCAGGCGTTTTTGAAGTCGGGCATGGGGAGGGTTACCTATGGAAAAATGGACGTAATCAGGAAAATGATGCTGAACGAATAGCTCCGATTAATAAAGGATGAAAGTACCAAAACTGTTGATGCTTTGATTCTGGAATCGAGCCTCCTATACGCCTTTTTCATATCTGCATGACTTAATGCCAAGAAACTGTTTTTTAACTCAAGGGACTTAACAATGGTTCATTCAAACGGCAAGCTGTCCCGTCCGGTTGAGCCGGATTATAAAGCGTTTCTGGCGCTTTCCGAGCAATACCTGACCGCCAGTGATCGTGAGACCCCCTTCTATTCAGAGTTGTTGAGTCGTTACAGAAGCTATCAGGCTCTGGAGGATAAACTATCCGCTTCCGGCTGGCTGGCGGTTCAGAAAATAAAAGAGGCTGCAGATCTTTATCTACAGAACGAGCCCTTTAAGAAAGTATTTGTTCAGAAAGTACTTCAGCCCCTGGACCGTTTCCTGGATGCCAGTCAGCAGAGAGTACCGGCAAAGCTCCATTTTCTTTTATTGCAACCGCCCAGTGATATTGAGCTTGATTACCTTAAGGCCTGGGTGAGGGTCAACACCCATGTGGAAGTCATCCTATGGGTGGACAGCCGGGCAACCCTGGCCAGCATTCTTGATCAACGGATCAAAGACTGGGCCTCTGAGGGGCTTGAGCAGGCCCAGGGCATAGAATCGTTTTCCATTGAGCTGAGTCGCAAAGTACTTCTGAAGCAGAGAGAAGCGAAGGAACAGATTCTGAACGATTTCCGGGCCGGTCACTCTCTGGACGGTGCGATCCGGAAATTTCTTATTCATCAGATGGGCGTTCATGATGAAGCGTTGGCAAAGGATGAGGCGGAGCGACAGGGAAAGATCCGTGATGCGGAACGTCAGATATATCGTCTCAGGGATGAGCAGAACCTGGGTGATAAGTTCCAGGTGTGGGATGCCCAGGAGATAAACGCTCTCTGGACGGATACAACGCCTCTGACCTCCACGTATTTTAACGAGCTGTTGGCCGGGAATATGGCCGGTGCAGAAAATCTGGCCCGTTATCAGGTGTTGTATAAATTTGGAGGTATTGTTATCCGGCCTGACAGCCTTCCCGGTGTCGACCCAGGCTGGCTGCCAGGGTCGGATTTGGCTGACCTGCCCCCGGAACTGTTGGAGGGAGGAGTTGTCCAGGCTGTGATGGAAAGCCGGCCGGATGAGTTCAGCCATCGCAGGGAAAAGCTTGGACAACCCTTTCAAGGGGGTTACCTCGATTTTCTGAATCAGCTGGAATTACTGAAGCCGGGCACTCGACAGCGGTTGTTGAGAGCTGCTCGTGAAGTGTCCCGGCCATTTCTTCCCATTGATCAGCCTCTCAGGGTGATTCCCGGCTCTGTTCTTGTGTCCCAGTCAAGAGGGCAGGTCTCAGACAGCATTATGGCTGCTGCTCCGGGCGCTCTGGTCACAGGGCAGGTGTTGAAACGGATAGAGGAGGCTTATCAGTTTCTGGAGAGCGCTGACGTTGAGAGTGTTTACGATCAGCATCAGGCCGCTGAACTGTCCTATCGATTAATGGCGGAAGCCAGGGATATGGGGTTTCCCGTGTACCTGAGCCGGGCTGCATATTATCGTCTGGATCTGGTTCGTGGTGGAGATAACCTGAACCCTGTGCTCAATGGTGCAGAGGTGCTCAGGCAGGCCATTGCCGATGTCATTCAGTCTGTGGAAAGACGCAGAGTTGCACCGGAGTCACACCCACTGGGGCAGCAAGTGGCCCGCTGGGTTACCCTGGCGACAGAAGAACACCTGGCACTTCCCGTTGAGAAGGGGCGCAGGTACTGGGGGGGGGGCACTGCTTCTGGTAAAGAACATCACTCCCAGCACATTTTGCCGATGGGAGCAGGCAGGGACATTCAGGCGGTCAGTGAGTTTCTGCATAAGAGGTACTCCGGAGAGTCCACACCTTATAAGCCCGTTCGCCAGGGTGAGACCACCGCATTTAACCCCTTTGGAGAAAAGGTTCCTTCCGGTCAACTGGAGCTGGTAGGACGGTTATCCAGCGATGGTTATTTTTCTGGCTGGTCTAAGGAGAATCTGGCCCGCTGGCTGGCCAGTGGGTGGGTGGATGGCAAACAGTTGAAGGTGGTGGTGCACTGCCTGGCAGATCGAGCGGTAACCGCGGGACAGATTTCCGGTTTCTTTCAGAGTGTTTTAACGGCGCTTTCCCATAGAAGGAATGCCAATAGCGCGGGGAAGGCCGATAGCAGTAAGGATCTGAAATCACTCAAGGTCGAGGTGGGGTTGACCCAGGTTGATGATCTCGGGCAGTCCTGGGTGGCGTCAGTCAGTACTTCCGGTCATCTTACCTGGCGTAAGGGGGATGAACGACACTGGCATTTTAACAAAGAGCCTTCGGGTCAATGGTCTGTCCAGGCTTCCGACAGAGAGATCGACAATCCGGGCGTTTTTTTAAAAAATGACCTGGCCCGGTTCATGGATTACTCGAAGGGTTATTATGGGGATGTTCTGAGGCAGCAGGGCTATACGAAGGAAGAAGGCCTTTTTTATCAGCAAAGCTGGAAAACCGGCCGGTTCAGGATTCAACTGTTGCTGGATGAACTTCACTTTGATGACAGCCAGCAGCCCGACTATTTTTTTTCACCCGGTCAGATTCGGGAGATAAGAGCCTGCATAGAAAGCGCCTTTTCCCTGCTGTCGGCCTATGCCGATTTGCCGCAGGACATGCCAGAGGACTTCACCCTTCTGGTATCACTGCGCTCCTGGGTAAACAGTGGCCTGTACTTTACCGGTGAGGGGATCACCCTGATTCTGGACGGCAGCTTTCTGGACAGTGATGTCCCCCCCTTCAGTGCCGCCAGTCTGGCAGACCAGGTGACGGAAAGTGAACGATCCGTTGCTATTCTGCTTCATTACCTGTCCATGGTTGTTTATGAGCGCCGTCAACCAAAGGTATTCTGGCAGGAGTTCAGTGCTTTTCACGGTGATGCGGTGGGGTGTGATGGCCTCCAGAGGTTATCGTCTGCGCCGGAGGGGATCAGGGAGGATCAGGCGGTTTGTCCGCTGGCGATTACTTCTCAAATCAGTTTTGTGGCTGAATCTCTGGCTGGCGTCATTCACGGAGAGGTATTACACCCTGCTTCGGCAGCATCGCTACAGGCTTATCTGAATGGGGAAGCTGGAGCTGCTTTATTCTCCACAGTGCCTCCGGTGACAGCCGGACCCACAGTTACAGCCGGACCCACAGTTATAGCTGGACCTTCAGTGACAACTGAACCCACAGTTACAACTGAACCCACAGTTACAACTGAACCCACAGTTACAACTGAACCCACAGTTACAACTGAATCCACAGTTACAACTGAATCCACAGTTACAACTGAATCCACAGTTACAACTGAATCCACGGCGACAACCGAGCCAACAGCAGTACCAGAGTCGACCACAGTAGAAGCAGACAACCTTAAATCTGAAGCCTATCGGCAGTCACTGTATTATGGCTGGCGACAGCGGCTGCAAAGTATTAAGACCACGATCAGGCAACAGCAGGAGCTGGCCTGGCTGAAAAACACCCTGGAAGAGGCGGAAGGTTGGGATAACCGGGGAACGATTCAGGTGCTTGCCAGTGAAGAAGACGGCAATGAGCGCTTTTTTCAGCTGACCAGCACCCGTCGTTTCACTTTGCTTCAGGACTATGACTCGGGAGCCATTCTTGAGTTTGTTGAACATGATCCCCGCCTGGCGAGCCTTAAAGCCCCGGACAAATCTGCCCGCCGGAATGGAGGGCGAAAGCGCCGTTCTCCTGAGACAGATGACACATCCCGTATGTCTCTTGAACAATGGGCTGGGGAACTGGTCCGTGGAGACGAAGCCCTGGAAACTTCCGGCCTACCGAAGGCGGTATGGGAGGATTTGAAACGGATAGCCCGCGAGAACCAGGCCCTGATTGCTTTTCGCCCTGTTAACCTGGATGCGACGGATCTTCTGGATTATGGCCTGGGGCCGGGTATTCGTATTGCCACCAAAGGATTGGATATCAAGGGAAAGAGCGCAGACTGGGGGTTGCAGGCAGGGTTGATTGCCTATGATGCCGCGCTGTCCAAAGTGTTTGGAAAAGACGGACTGGAGCACCGGGCAGACATTGAAAGTGGCAACCGGCAAAATGCCCATTCAGCGACGTTACCCGGTTTGGCTGCGGTGCCTTTGAAAATGGATATGGAGGCAATACAGCGGCGGTTTAAACAGGGTAAGCTGGAGACGTTGACGGTGGTCAGTGACCATGAATGGGTTGCCAGCATTACTCGTTCCATTGAATCCCCCGGAACAGCCAATGGCGGGGGAGTACGGACACCGGGAAAAAGGCCGGTTGTGTTTGAATATCGGTTGCTTCGACAGCCGGATGGTCTGTGGGGGGTTGAATACAAAAGTGCTGACTATGGGCGGGAATATCCAGAGTACAACGACTTTCGTCCTTTGAAGGTGATGGCTGAGCTGGATGAGGATGGCACCCCAAGATTGTTGACAGCTGATGCTGATCTCTTTGCTCTGTTTAAGCGGATGGACAGCGTTTCAACAGGGCCAGACGAGAAATTTCGCGAAAGGGTGGGGAGGGCGGCTCTTGCTTCAGAGGGAAGCCTTAAGCCTGGCCAATCACGAAGTGAACTGGTCAGGGCTCGCTGGCAGTCCGCGTTTCAGAGGGTCAAGCAGGGGCTGGGCCAACGGGAAAGACGACGGTTTGACCCCAAAAAGGGAGTCCTTATCCACTTTCAGGAAAACATCATTAATCAGATCAATGAAGCAGCGGATAGCAGGGGGCTGCCAAAAATCTGCCATCACGGAACTGAGCAGGACAATACCAAATACCCTGAGAAAGATTCAAAAATTTTATTCATCGACCCGGATGGGAACGCCTTTCAAACGAAGCAGTTTAATCAGGTACCCAGGGTCTTCAAATATTATGAGGTAGCGGAAAACTTCCTGACCTATCGAAACCGGTCTTATAAGCCAAAGTCGGATGTGACTTTGAGGCCAGCTTCAGTAAACCGGGTGGTTGGCAGGGATGTCCGCATTACCTTTTACAGTGAGTTTGACCTGACCCCCCTGCTGGATATGGCCAGGCAGAAAGAGGCTCAGCCAGCCCCACGACCGGCAATGGCTGTAACGCCGCCAACAGTGACGGTGGGTGACGGTGCGTTGAAATACCATGCTTTTGGGGTTGGTTACCAGGTTGAGCAGGAGGGGGATGGCCGTTTGCTGACGACTCTCTATCCCCAGGGGGATGACCAGCCCCCATGGAAGCTGGTCAGGGTAGAATTTGATACCGCAGATTATGATAAAGGTGTGGAGGATGGGCAGTTATCTTCTGCACGGCTTCAGGAAGATATTGATAGGGTCAGTGGTTTTTTATTAAAAGGGGAGTTGAACGATAAAATTAAACGGTTTGCGGATTCTCTTTCCCGGGAAGCCGGTCTGGATCAAGGCAACATTCGTTTGGTTGTCCGGCCTGAGAAAACATTTGTGGAGACAAATGTACGTTTAGGCAGTGGTGATGATATTGTCATTGAGCTTGGTTCAAAAGATGTTGGCCAATTAGAGTCTGTAGCGGTTGAGAAAGCGGTTTCGCAATTATATGGTCTTGCCCTGCTCAGCTATTTTTCAGGGTTCAGTGACGAAACACTGGCAAGCTCTGTTGAGTCCATATGGGGGGTGAGTGGAGCCCGGTTAGGGGAGGTTGGTGATTATTTTGGGATGGACGAACGGTTTCAGCCTGTTCGTTTGTATGACAATAATGGCCGGGTGCTCTATCAAGATCTGGTGACTGACTTAAACCATAACTTCAAAATAGCGTCTGGTGATTTTGATAATATGGTGGATGGGTTAAAAAGTCTTCTGAAATCTGGAAGGCTCAATGAAGCCGTTAACAGGGTCCGTGATAACTGGGGGAATTATAAACGACCTGAAATGTTACTGTTTTTAGAAGCCCTTTCTATTTGTTATGTTGAACTTGAAAAAAGTGGTGATGCGAAGGATTTCAGGTTATCCATGGGGGTGGATAATATACAGTGGTTTTATGCTCACGATGAGGGTGATGAGTATCTAAACAGTATTAATGATGATGCTCTTGACGATCTGAATGTGGCTAAAGATCAGGCCGCGGAAAAACTGATGTTGATTGCGGAAAATTTGGAGTCTATTCCCCGGGATCACCTGGTTCTGTATTTGGAGGAAATGGCGTATGGTATGCCTGCTGATGAAGCAAGGAAGCTTTTTTCTGAGGTTCTTAAAAATCCTGAACGAAAAGTTGTATTAAAAGAAAAGCCGGATGTTGGTGATCAGGAAGTTGCCTCTGCATTAAGTAAGATATATGACTTTCTTAAGTTTGATGAGGCGTATATTAATCTTGTTGATGATATTGAACAACGTTTGCTTGGGGAGTTGATGGGCGACAGCTCTTTTGAATCCCTGATGAGAGGAGAGCTTTTAGGGAATGATAAAAATCTTAAAAAAGTGTTCAAAATTATAAAAGATAAATACAGCAAGGTTTTTAGTGAGGTTACCGGTCTTAAGGTGTCTCCTATCAGTCTGGAACTTAAAAAGAGCGGTGATCCCGGGGAGTATGGGCATTACAGCAAAAAAGAAAAGAAAATGGTCGTTTTCAGTGAGCCATTGCTTGAACGGAGTTCAGGCTCAAGTGTGAATAGAGGTTTTCTTAATGTCTTTGTTCATGAGATGACTCACCATATGCAAAAAGAGTTGGTGGAGCATGTCAAGAGTGAAAAGGTTGAACGGTTAAACATAAAACATGAAGCCAGAGTCTTCAGGATTAATGAAAAGCTTTATCTGGTCGGTGAGGGGGAAGACTATGCACAGTATCGAAACCAGCCGGTTGAACAGGATGCATTCAATAGAGGATACGGTGTATCTAATAAATTTTATAAGGAGGTTTTTGGGGAAAGTCCACGCTCATCGGTTTCGTATTATGCTGAAGACAGGCAGTCCGGTACCTGGGTAGCGATTCAGCCATTACCAGAAGAGCTGACGCTCAAGATGCGTGAACACAGAACGGCTTATGGTACTGATGCCAGCCGACGGAGGGGGATTGTCGTAAGAGACCTCAAGACTGGGGAATCGGGAGATCAGTTAAGAGACCTGCTTAAAGTTTATGATGGCAGAAAAGACCAGAGAGGCCTTCTGACCAGGGATCCAAGAAACCTTCATGAAGCTGGCAGGATTCCTGGATCCGCCATTCACGCTGGACCTGGTAGCGGAGAGGATGACAGTACTGGATTGTATTATTTCAAACGGCTGAATAGTGAAAACCGTGTGGCTGTCTGGGTATCCCAGGAATATCAACAGGCGGTCAGGGCAGCAGGAGGCAGTGTCAGGGAGGAGTTGAAGAAGCTGAATACACTGGGTAGCCGCTTTGGAAGGGTTTCAGATTCTTTTACGGACTATTCAGATCAGCTAAAGCAGCCATCAGTGACCCAGGGGCCTGGAAATCTTGGGCAACTGATTGAACGGGGGTTGATGACGGGAAGCCGCCAGGAAGGCCAGGTAAAAATTCCGGAAGGGGTGAAACAGCTCATTGTTCTCAAGCGCTTCGATCGCCTTCAACCGGGTGAAACACTGAGCCAGGCCAAAGCTTTTGATCCGGTGGCCTTGGAGGATGGCAGGGGCTCGTTCAGTGTGGTTCATGTTGACCCGGATGAGGGGCGTGTCAGTGGTTCAACATTGAACTGGTTGTCCCAGAATACCGGCTTTTTTCCGGAGCTGCTTCGTTCTTCCTACCAGGCATCGGGGCGTGCAAAGCATCTCACAGATCAGCAGCTTCAGAATCAGCACTCTTTGATCAGGAAAGCGCTGGGGCTTCCCTCTCCGACCTCAGAACCCTTATATCCACAACCTCCAGCGGCTCCCAGGAAGCCCGGTGACCTGTTGTATCAAGATGCCTTGAAAGGCGTTCAGGTTTCCAGTGAAGTGCTTTCTGACACTCAAAGAACCAGTATGCTGGCCGTTGTCCAGAAGGCAGAGCATGACCCTGGGCACCGATTGGAATTGAGGGTTGAAAAGGAGGGAGGAGAAGCCCGGGTCAAGCTGGTTACTCCATTCAACCTGGAGGGTGACTCAACTTACCAGCAGGCCAGAACGGTGTTTTTTGACACTCTGGGCAAGGTGCCTGAAGGTCAATCGTATTCACTGACCACTCTGGTGTCTGATTATAACCGGCAGCTTAAGTCGGTGACTGGCAGTGAAAATCCCCTCTATCAGATGCAAGTCATTAACCCTGTTGAGTTGAGGGTGGATCATAAGCAATTGGAGGGATTCTCTCGAACCAGCCAAATAGGGGCTGCCTATCAAGCCCTGGCAGATCCGTTCTCTGCACTTGACTCCCTGGGGTTTTCGGCACCAGGGCAGCAGGAAATGATTCGCAGGTCAAGAATAACGGCGACAGCATTAGCCCATGAAATAACCGATCAGCCCAGTCACCTCCTGAAGGCCTTTTTGACCCACTTTCTGGCAACCGAGTATGAGCATGGCATGGGGGGCAGCTCAGCTCCCTGGGAGCAAGGTGTCCATTTAAGAACATCGACGACGGATGCAGTGGTGTCCATCCTGGCGGAGGATGATATCCGTATCCTTGAGCGCTATGTGAGTGAGCAGGGAATGGAGCAGGTGGGCAATCGACTGCTGCTGGCTCTGGATGATATGGCTGATGGCAGGCTTGGAGTCAGGTTCGGGGCGTTAAGACCGGAATATGCCGCCCTGGGAGCTGACTTTCGGACAGCGGTCTCTGAAGTATTTGGTCATGCACTCCAATTACGTTTCGACGATGGTCAGCCATCGCCTTCTTTTCAGCTCCCTGATACCGGGCAGGACAGTTCGTGGCAGCCCGTCAGGCCAGGCAGTCAGGAGTTGGTGTTTCATCGACGGTCTGCTGCGGGGCGTCAGCCAGTATCGACTCCGCCGGGCTCTGAAAACTCCGTGGTAACCGTTCAATTGAGCTCAGAGGATACCCCTTTAAATCGACTATCAGTTCATAGTCATCTATCTGGTGATTTAACAGGACAGCTTGGGCTGCTTGCTGATGAAACCGCCCTGGGCAAGACGCCTGATGTAACGCAGGCTTTTCTGGAAAACGTTGAAGCCGCTTACAAACAGTACGGGCCTGAGCAGCAGGAATATCTGGATACCCGGCTCAATGGCATTATTGAAAGGCAGGATGGTGAAGCCCTGGAGGGCATTGCCAGGCAGTTACTGGATCACCAGGCCAACGACGGTAGCCGTTATTCAGAGGGTTCCGGGCTGCAGAGATTGGCGCACCGTTTGATCAGACCAATGTTGACTCTGTTTGCGGGTGAGCTGTCATCCGGTGAGAATCGACAGGAGAGTCTGCACACGGTGTCCCGCTTGATGGAGGTGACCGGTCGCACTGGATTGACTCTCAGGATGCCAGGCAATGAAAAGCCTGTCAGGGTAGAGCTGTCCTCACAGCTTGATGTGGGCCGCATGGTAACAATGCGCTCGGGTGACATTAAGCTGGGAAGTTTTGACCGGCTTAGCCTCAGACCCGGTGAAGGCTTTGTTATAGAGCAGCAGAGCCGACAGCAGATAACGCTGCACCTGACCGGAAGCACTATGGATACCATGGTTTTTCCGGAAATCAGGATCAAGGTTGACCTGGATCGGTATAAAAATCCGGCTCGGCAGTGGTCAGGTTCTGTACAGAATGATGTTGAGAGCATTGCCCGGCTGAATGCTGAGGGGGCGTTGGGTGGGTATCGTCGTCTGGCCCAGCATCTGGCTTTTGAAAGTCAGGTGGATCTGGCGGCCGGAAGCCCGGTTGAGGTTGAATTACGGCCGGATCTTCCACTGGAAAAAAGTCAGGTAGTCTCGCCCGGGCCTGAGGGTGAGGCCGGTGAGCCAGTCAGGGTGATGATCGGCATGGCCGATCGCAGCTCGATTGGAGAGCGCTTTGGTCGTAGGGTCAACGCCTTATTGGGGGTGGCAGCCAGTCGCAGTTTTGACCATTCCCCCAGACAGGTAAAGCAGTGGAGTTATTCCGTCAGTCGTCCTGGTGGGGAGGGGACAGAGTCGGTTGTTATGGCGGATGATCCGCGGCCAGCGGTGGATAATGAACCCTCCGGTGTGATTGGCCGACGTTTGAACGCCATGCTTTATGGAACTCGAAGTGAACGCCGACAAGTAAAACCGTTGACTCAGAAGTATTACGATCTTTCTGTGTCAGAAGGCAGTTCTGAAAAAGTGACCCTTCGGGGAGAGGCTGGCCGGCTGAAAGGTTATTACCACAAGGGGCAGGGAAAGGACTCCGGGGACAGCTCCGGGAACAGAAAGGTGGTGCTGTTTTTGCAGGGGACCCACAGTTCCTGCGATGAACAGGCGAACATGCTAAGGGATTATTATCAGGAAAAAGGCGTCGATGTTCTTGCGGTCAACTTTCGGGGGTATGGTGACAGCGATGGAGCCCCCAGTGAGAAGGGTTTATACCATGATGCCAGGGTCATGTTTTCTTACCTGGTTCATGATCTGAAGATAGACCCTGGCAGAATCATGATTCATGGCTATTCCATGGGGGCTGCGGTAGCCGCTGATCTGGCAGAATACGCCGCCAGTCATGATCGGGCTGTTGCCGGTGTGCTTCTCGACAGGCCCATGCCTGGATTAAAGCAGGCCCTCAAAGGACATGGTGTTTTTAATGCTCCCCAATTTGCAACCAGAAAGCTAGAGAAATCCCTGGGTAAGTTCAACCTCTATGAGAAGCTGCAGGTTCTGCCTAAATCCACCCCGTTGATGTTGATGACCGACAAAGAGGGGCTCGGCACTGAGGGAGAGAAACTGAGAAGAAAGCTGCAGTCCGAGGGCTTTCGCGTCCAGGGTGAGGCTACCCAGTGTGATCACGAAGAGACAGTCAAACTGATGAATAGCTACGGGGATCGTATACTCCGTTTCATCAACAGCGAGAGCTCTTCAGAACATAAGCCTCCAAGACCGGCTTTCACACGTCAGGATACGACCGTTGATCCCCGTAGTCTGATTCAGCAGATATGGGGGCTGGATTCTGATCAGCTGGATGATCTGGGTAAAACCGTGGGGCTGACCAGCGCGGGGGAACTGGCCCCATTACCAGAGGACGTGGGTGAAAGCCTGTACCGGACCCTGGTGGCGGAAGGGCCCCACGACCTGCAGATTCTCAGGGGCAGCGCGGATGATTTTACCCGGGCTATTCGCTGGCTCGACTCCCTGGAATCAGAGCAAGCCCAGAGGGTACTTGCGGATGCGCAGGCATTTATCAGGCAGCATCCCGGGGATCCATCGGTGGTCGATTGCGCAAAGGCGCTCATTACGGTTCATGATGAACTGCCCAGTTTTGAGGCAAAGCGGCAGTTCAGGATAGCCATTGGTGCAGAAACCTGGCAGACGTTGTCGACTCACTCCAGTGTTGCCAATGATCCAGAAGATCAAAGCCGTTTAGCCAGTTTGGCTGAGTTAGCCGAAATGGGCGCCAGGGCTTTTCATGTTACCAGCCTTGATGCTGACGGTTTGGAGAGGGTTCCACCGGCCTTCAGGGAGCGAACTCAAGCCATTGTCAGAAAAGGGAATCGTGGAAGCTTTTTTCTGGTCAATGGTCAGCCTTTCAAGCCCTCTCAAACCAGAATTTTAAAACCTGCTATCGGCCCGGCTGCCTTTGGTATTGAAATTGCCGGCCGTTGTAAAAGGGTGGTTGGCGGAGCCTGTGCTTTGCAGTTTATTGAGCTGGACAAGCCGGGAGAAAGGCGCGTTATTTATGTTTCTTCCGATGATGTCAGTGCCACTGATCCGGTCTCACGGTTTCAAAGCATAGAGCTGGTTGAGTTTCAGGGAAGTCTGTACCGGGTGCTTGAACGCTCCGGAGAGACCTCCATCAAAGGAGTAAAGGCTGAGGGAATCACTTCTGTCGTTGAAGCCTGGCAACGCTTCAAACCATCACAACCTTTAAGGGAAAGCAGCTATGAGCTCTCCGCGGGAGCGCTTAAAACTGCGGTTACCGTTCTGGTAGAGCGGGAAAGTGGTCATATTTTTCAACAAATAGAAGGTCAGAATAAAGCGGTTCAGTTTATTGATGAGGACGGTGTCTTCAGGATTTTCTCCGGTACCGGTGTACTTACTGATCTGGTGAAAAGCGATCAGGCCTCCGGTGGAGAGGGCTCTCAGCCGCTTGGAGTGCCGGTTGACCCCATGTCTGAGTGGCTGTTGCTGTATGACAAGGCCAGTGAAGTCAGTGCCGATGAAACACTGAAAGCGGTAGACGTGGCCGAAAAGTATGTGGCCGAAGCTGACAGCCCTTTGAAAATGGTTGAGGCCAGCAAGGGGGCGGTGGGTGTGGTTGTGGCTCACCCGGATTTTCAGGAGGGAGGAAAGCACTACTCGTTTACTGAGCGGTTTATCAATGTCCTTAACTCTTTTTTTGAAGAAAATGAGACAGGGAAGTCGCTGGTCCGATATCTGCAGCAACAAGGTGATCTGGTGGCGCACCCGGCCCGACTTAAGGGGCTGGACCCAAGCCTGGGGGACGGGGCATACCCTGAAGGCCTTAAGCTGGTTCTTACTCTGGAGCCCCCTGAAAGTATACCGGGTAACCGGATACGCCCTTATGATTCGGAGGCCGCGGCGGGCACAAAGCCATTAACAAAGGGTTCCGCTACACGACTGTTTATTGACCCAACCATGGGCTGGGCCTGGGGTGACCTGAACTACTACAGTCGTTTTTCTGAAGCGGTAGTGGACATTCTCGATGCCAGTTCCCGCGTTGCAGGCAGGGGGCCGGAGGGGCTGGCTGATGCGGCTAAAGAGGTGTTGGACACTTATCGCACGTTAACGGCTCTGGAGATTGAAAACCGGATAAGAACAAAACTGTTTTATAAGAAATACCCATTAAGTGAGGTATATGGGGATCTGAAACAACGGGAGAAAAGTGACATTAAGACCGTAACCAGTGACAGTAACCCCCGAAGATTTGGTTTTGAAACAGAGGTAACAAGTGTTTATGCAGAGGACAGCAAAGGTAAGTTGAAAGTCTCAGAGCGACGAAAGGGGCTGGTGCAGACCGTTGGTAGCCGAAGGGGATATCCTCTGTTTAATCTTTCAACCGATAACAGTACTCTTGGGGCCTGTATTGAAGTGATCTCCGGCCCTCTTTCTGTTGAAGAATACAATGAGGGAACCTATTACAGAGTTTATGCACTTCTTGAGGAAACTCTCAGGGAAGTACCCAGGGACGGTAAGGTATATCTTCAGGAATTTGTTGACCGGTTTAATGGTAAATTAAAGACTCTGGAGGGTGATACTGACGAATACCAGTTGCGATTAAATCCTGACTACGTAGGGGCAAGTAAACTGGATGAGTTTTATTTTACCTACCGCCTGGATACTTTGGAGGACGGCTGGAGGCTTGGCCGGCAAATGACCCTGAGCATTGATTTTGAAGCCATTGGCGACCCCTTATCAATGGCTTCAGAACTGGTGTATACCAACAGAAAAACAAATCGATCACTGTTTTTATTATCTCAGTCAATGGCTGCAGATTATGCAAGCAAAATAACCGGTCAGCCCAGTGCCAAGTTGAAGTCTTTTCTGACGCTGATGTTTTTTAATCAGCTGGCTTACTACAACCTGATGGACCCTGAACGTCAGGTTAAAATGAAAATGGAATATCTCTTCAGGGTTGGAGATATTGAGCCGCTGCTCTCTATCCTGGATGATTCCGATGTTGAAGCTGTCGATCGTTTCTTCTCTTCCAGACCTACAGATCATTTTGCTTCAATGATTGAGGGAGATATTCTCTCCCAGTTTAAATTGAACCTGGAAACGCTTTTGGAAAACCGGGTTCAGAAAAAGCAGAATCTGATTCATAAAATACAGAGTATCAAGGATGCGGTTCAGGCAAGACAGCAGAATGGCCGGTTGCAGCTGCCCGTTCAGCAGCCTGATATTGATAGCAATGTTACCAATGTACCCTTATCGTCAGGAAGAAGAAGCTTAATTGATGTTGGTATTCTGAACCCGGCCTCACGCCTGCCTATTGCCGAGAATGATGGCCGTTATTTTATTGCCATTGAGGTCAGGCACTCTGAAAATCCTCTGTTAGAGAAGCTGATAAGTCAGCCGCCTTCAGTATCCGGGGTCGATGGTTGGCTGTCACTGCTGCAGGATCCGGGGGCTTTTGGCCGGGATCCGGCGGCCACCCGCTACTTTATCGAAAACCTGGAAAAGACGGCCGGTTTCTACATCCATGGCAGGCAGCAATTTCTCTCGCTGGTCAGGGAAAGAGTGGCTCAATTGAGAAGTGATGCCCTGGTCCAGGTGCAGGAAACCCTGTTGGAACTGATTCGAGAACAGGGGGACAGTTACACTAAGGCGCCTGGTCGTGCTGATTTGCTGAATGCCCTGGTGGAAGTTCAGGTGAAACAGCTGAACAGTCGTCTGGCACAGGGGCAGGTAACTACCGGTGACCAGGTCTATGGGCTGATTGAACTGTATAAGCGCTGTGAGTCCCTTCCGCAAAGCCTAGAAACCTACGACGGTGAGACAATCCTGATAGAGTTTGATCCTGAAAGGTCAGGCTATGACTACGAATACACCATCAAGGATGACCGTCAGGTCATGGTAGTGGGAGTTCGGGATGACCTGGCTTATCTCAGACAAGGGAACAATTACCGGGTAGTGTCTGACACCCCAGAGCAAATTGAGATTGAAGTGGTTTCGGATCACCAGAAACAGAAAGGATTGCTGCCAAAAACGCGGCTGGTGATCAACAAGGAGGACTATAAGCAGGCATTTATTGAGAAAAGGTTAAGGCCCCAGCAGTTACAGGCGGATATTGATGCGCTGGTGAAGCAGTTTGTTGCAAAAGACAGTGCTCAAAGGCTTTTGGCGCTCCAGGAGCGAGCCGGGAGTAGCCTGGATGTGAACAGTGGCAGGGAGGTGCTGGTTGAGGTTATGCCGGATTGGCGCCCTGAAGAAAGCAAAGTTCGTCTTTTTGATGGGACGGATCCGACCCGTCCGGTTCGTATTCAGGTGGGTACCCGGCTTTCCAGGGGGCAGGAATATCCGGATGTGGCGGAAAAGCTGTATCCCCTGGCACTGGCCGCCAGTTACAGTGATAGTCCTGGAGACCCTGGGGTTCAGGAATCCAGGGTTGATCGCAGAAGAGCCATGGTCAACATCATCTGGAAACAGAGTGATCGCCTGGTGAATTCATTTGGTGAAACCATTGGCATGACCAGCCTTGGGGATCGGGTTCCGTTACCGGGGTCAAACAGGTTGTACTATCACATGCTGGTTGGCCATCATGACTTGCAGATTCAGCAAGGTACCCTGGGGGATTACCATCATGTCCTTCATCAATTGGTGGACAATGGTGGGCTTGAGGAAGCCATGGGCAGGGCTTTTGCCTTCTTTGACGAAGCAGGGACAGAAGACAGAAGGTTATTCTCCCGGGCCGTCAGTGATGTTTATGAGTCTCTGGTCCAGGAGGTCTATGGCAGCAGAGAAAAAACCGCTGAATTTCTCAGGGCCATTGGCAGCCACAACCTTTCCCGGTTAAAACGAAATGCAGAACCTCAGGCAGTGGCAGGGTTTGAAAGGATGGAGTCTACCCTTCGCTCCGTTATGAGAGAGGTGAGAGGGAATGACGGGCTTGCTGCTGTTGAGTTATGGGGAGAAAGCAGACCGGTTCTGGTACTGGACCCCTCTGAGGCCGATTATTCAAGTGCTCACCCCCTTGAATATGTTGTTGAAGACGTTGATGGAGGGCGTAAGCACCCTGTTGTTCGCAGTGACACTGATTCTTATGAGGTGCTGCTTGATGTCAAAATTTTCCGCAACACCGATAATGACCTTCTGCTGGTTAAAGAGGGTGTGCCTGGCAGGTACGGGAGAAAGTGGGTCAAATTAAGGAGTGAGGATTCGCTCTCTGATATTCAATATCATCTGATGAGGCTTTCAGGCTCTGGTGATGATAGACCCCTTCCCACGGATAATTACCAGAAATACAGGCTGGTTCGTTTTAAATCAAACCAGCAGTATGGTATTGAGCTGGCCCTCCCCCCCCAGGGGCAGGATCTTAAAAGCCTGAAACCCGTTATTAAGGATCTGTTAGCCAGGTCTGGGCCTGAAGCGGACTTTAATCGTAGCGTGCTTTCTCTATTTACTTCGGATAAAGAATCCAGTCGGGATCAGGGATACCATCAAATTCTGACAAGATTGAACCAGGTTGATGACAGGGTATTAAAAGAGGCTGAAGTCAAGGACAATAGTTTTGGATACAACGATGTAAAAAAATACCACTTGAAGGGCGGATTGACAGTTATTGTCAAGGATTTTGGTGGCTTTGTAGCACTTAATAGTGATGATAAAAGAAAGCAGAGATACGATGCCGCCAAGGAGGTATTTGCATCACTTTTTGATCAAAAGCTTAAGTTGGGAGTGGTCGCACCAACGAGTCTGCTGAAAGGGGCTGATAATAAAGTGGTGGCTTTCTTTGTGCCGGACGGTGTTACCACGGTGAATCCTAAAGGAGGGTTCAGCAAGGATTTTCAAAACCTGCCTGGTCTTGAACGGTTCTCATCCCCTATTGTAGTTCTGGACTTTATTTTTAATACTCAGGATCGGGGGGATTTTGGAAACTTTATTGCACGAGCCGATGGTCATGCCTATGCCATTGATCATGAGTCCATACTGAGGCCGGGAAAAGTACTGGCCCCCAAACTCTATGTGCCTGTCAGTGATTTGACCAAAGAAGCGTTGCAGTTGTTTTTCCGGTCCCGGGAAATATGGCAGATTTTTAAAACAACGGACTGGGGAGACTTTTTTGACCGGAGTATTTCTGATTTGCCCGTTGGAAAAGAAACCATTATTAAAGAATCTTTTCTTGATAGAATCAATTTTGTGCAAAGGGAAGCCGCTCACTGGATATCGGAGCTGGGGGAAACGGCATTTTTTCAGGAAGCTGAAAAGGTTTATGCATCGTCCCTGACGCAGCGTCAGCGTGCAATGTATGACTATACCCCTGTTTCCGTGATGCCCATTCTTGAAGAGGACACTGGTGCTCGTCTGGTTGAGGTGATGGATATCAACAGGCGGGTGGCCGGTGATGATGAAACCGGTGGAAGCAGGTTGTTTACTTTTTCCGACCCGGATTTAAGGAACGTTGCCTTTTACGTGACTGACGAGGCCTTATCGGCCCCGGGTGACCGTTCCGGAGTGGATCCTGTGGTTAAGGGCGTCAGCCGTTCCCTGGAACTGTTTTTTTCTCGCACAAAAGAAGGTCAGCAGCTCAGGGAGAGACTGACCCGTCTGGCTGCAGACCTGCCCAGGCCAGCTTCCTTATCAGACATTCCCGGAATGGAGGGCGCCTCTCTGAAGGGGGCGCTGCCAGAGCAGATAAAGGTGATGGTGGTTCTTGGGAAAGCGCCTGCAGAGGCTGTGCAGGTACAGCTTTATCAGAAGCAGAATGGGTTTGTCACCCTGCATATCGACCTATCCCGGATGGGTCCGGAAACCGCGATCAGTGATACCACAGAATGGTTTCCAAAGCTGGCTCAGGCCTTTTCCGGATTGGTGCCTGATGGTGATGTCCTTACCTATGAAAACCGAATTCGTGCGCAGTTGAGGCTACCGGCTATTAAAACCAGCCCTTCCGACGATCTGGCAACGGTGGATGTTCTGCCTCGGGGCTGGTCTAGCGAGGTGGTTGCTTTCAGTTCCAAGCCGATGACCAACATTATTCCAGCAATAGAACCGGAAATGATTGCTGAAACGCTCAGGCCATATAAAGGTAAAAGGTCTTATATGCGCCTGATGCTGGATGCCAAAGGATCCATCCTTTTAAAAGCGGCTGTCCTGGACAGTGACCTCGAGCGCTCGCGTACAGAAATTGCGAAGAAAGCACTGGCTGACATACTGGCTGAAACGCATCAGAAACCGGGTGAACTTCATAAGCTGTCTGATCTTCTTGGGCGCTATAACGCCTCCCTTGATGACAAATTAGGAGCCGCTGCAGAGCGTTTTAAATTTGTAGCTTCGGACAATGATCTGATTCCCTTCAAAAGCATAGAAGTGATTCCTGACAGGCATTTTGGTTTCTCCGTAAGAATATCATCAAGCCGAAGAACGGAGGCGATGAACTACAGGGCCTGGGGAAACCCGTTATCTGGACTGGGCCTGCTGATGTCCAGTGCCAGTGATCAGGCATTATTGACTTTATGCCAGATGGAAGCTGAGGGACTGGCAAACCGCGTTCTGCCAGAAGGTGTCAGGGCGGATGATGCCCGTTCCCTGTTTACAGACTTTTTATTCCAGAGCATCAAAAAGGCAAGAGGCCTATCGTCAGATGAAGGCTCTACAGGGTTTCGGCCACTGACTGGAACGGCGGAGGCACTGGCAGGGGCTGTTTCCCAGGAAACCATTGAGCACCTGGATAACTATATCAGACAGGTGGAATATGACTCTTTCTCTGCGGGTATCCGGGAGGCAGCCCAGCGGATCATGACAGCGTCAGGAGCAGGGCAGGAGGTTGTGTCCGGCACTTTGTCTGGAGACAGTGGCGAAGTATTCAATGAAGGGATGCGCAGCGTTTTTGTTGAGGCGCTGACTGTCAGGAAGGGAATGGGGGATGCTTTCCAATTGCCTGTTGTCCCTTTGAGGCGGCGCCGGGGGCGAAAACCGATCGATCCTGTTGCGCTCTCAGAAAACCGTCAGCCTCTTGTTCAGCAGGGCGACCAGCTTTACTGCATGGTTGAGGTCGATGCTGAGCTCCCCATGCTGAGGCACGACCTGAGCCCTGAAGTGCTGGATGCTGTTTTCAAACTTAACCGGCAGCAGGGTATTGGGCAGTCGCCGTTTGAAGCCGATGCGTTTGTCCAAGCGATGGAAGCCGCCTTCAGTCACGGTTTTGTGGACAGTGATAACCCTCCGGAATTTCTGATTCGTTCCGTAGAAAAGACACTGAACGGCCTGGATGTGGAAGGGCTGCACCGCCTGGAGTGGGCTTTGATCCGGAGGGTGCAGCTGGAGGAAAACAAGGGTGGTGTCGCGGGTAGTGGTCAGTGGGAAATTAGAAAACGGGCAGCGGGTATTCTGCTTAAGCATGAGTTGCAGGACATTGCCAACCAGGTGGCTGAGGGAAAGGTTCTGGAAGAAGGGCAATGTAAGCGAGTCGATAAACTGACCGCCCTGACCGGTGTTGAGAAACTGTCCATTAAACTTCCTGGAAAAAAAGGAGGAGCTGACAGAACAGTGGATGTTCTGGTGAATCCCACCCTGACGCTGGATGCTTCCTGGGCCGATATGGAAGCCAACCGACTGGTCCTGGGTACAACCCGAACGGATGGTCTTTCTGCGCTTGGGGCCCAGGCGTTGCTGCAGGAGCTGGTGCGTCCTTCCCGTGAAGTTGCAGGGGAACGACTGATCTCCCTGGGGGTAAGGAAGCACTCCGGCAAAGGAAGTCCTCTGTCGCCTTCCAGGGTAAGGGTCATGTCGGCCAGGCTGGATTTTGCCGCCAAGCTCGATCGATTGGGAGCGGCCGTTGAGCTGGCAAAGCGGTTGGATGAATTTGGCTGGAATGACAGCGCAAAACAAATCCGGCAAGCCGTCTCTGACAGCATAGAAATGCTTAAGGGAATCGATGTTACGGATTTAGATCGTTCAACCGGTCAGGGAGGAACCCGGCAAACACGCTCCATGATCAATATTGGCGCCGCTGAATTTCAAAAGCGTGTGAATCGGCTTACCCTGCCGGATTTACCTCCACCCATAGAGTCGAATCTGCCGATATCGGTTTGTAAAAGGGATGCAGGTGCCAGTTGTCGGCGTGACCCGGTGGAATGGGCTGAACGGGTTCTGGATGAGGTGGATGAAAGGCTTAACAGGGCCCTGCCAGAAAGTGAAGCGGAATCCATAAGAGAAAAATACCAGGATGGAGACCCACTGAAGAGACTGGACTCTATTGGTTCCTCTCTGGATGAGTTGTTGAGCAGTTATGACGAATTGTCTGATGATGTTGACTCTGACGACAGTGGTTATGATTCCAACACTGAAAAAGAGCAACCGGGCAAGAGTCAGAACTCTACCCGAAAGACGGAGGTTGAACTGGTAAAGGCAATGGATGCCTTTTTTAATCAGGAGTTTGTCTCAGTGGCCGGTGAAAGCCCGGCAGATGATAGTAAGCTGCAGCAGAAAATGATGGTGAAGCTGCTGGAGTTGGTCACCAGCCGTAATTCCGAAATAAAAACCGTTGATGCCGCCATTGATGCTGCCATACAGGTGTATGCAGATGCCGGCTTTGGGGAAGAGATCGAAGAGATCAAGGCATCCATTCGGGAAAACGATGAGTTTAAAACCATTGTTGAGTCAATGGATTCTCCAAAAGGGATTCATGAAGCCAGTGAGGCGTTGAACCTGTCCGTTGCCTTCAGGGAAAATGCCGTTGATCGCTGGATTCATAAGCACGGGTATTTCGACTCCCCGAAAATGCAGAGGGTCCGGCAGTTTGGCAGGAATTTGTCCAGCAAGCCCTGGTTTGGCAAGGCCCAGATGGGGGTCGGTGTTGGCATGGGGCTGTTTGGCCTCGGTCAGAGCACGGTATCCCTGCATAATCTCAACAAATTCAGAGACAGTTTGACACCCGAAGCCTATGCCATGGGGATCACCGGGGTGGCTTTTGGTTACACTGGAAGTATTTATGGACTGGGCAGAACGGCCCATGCAGTGGCCTCCCGGGCGGCAGGTTTTGCGGATGAAGGGCTGGGGCTGATTGGTGCAGGGATTCGTAACGCCCCCAGGCTGGTAGGGAGAAGCGCGGTCAAGGTGTCCGCCAAAACAACGGCCAGGCTGGCCCGCTTTGCACCGGTAGCGGGCTCGGTTATTGCGGTTGCTGCCGGTGTGTTTTCTCTGGTCTCCAACGCCATGGCGGCAGAGGAAGCCCGCAAGGCCGGTAATATTGATCAGCTGGCGTTTTATGCGGTCAATGCGGTTCTGGATGGCATCGGGATTGTTCTTGATGTAGCCAGTGCTATCTGTGAAGCCTCTGTTATTCTCGCTCCGGTTGGATTTATCCTGGATGTGATCGCCACCTTCCTTGGGCTGTGCCAGATGATCATTGGCTTTTTTGCTCCTCCCACCAATGCCCGTCAGGATTTTGATGCTCTGGTCAAAAGCAAAGCGTTTACCGACTTTATCGACAAACTGGCCGCGGATGCTGCGGAGGAAGGTTATTCCAAGTTCGCCTGGCGGGAAAGTGCCGACCCGCATTTAAAAGACCGCTTCAAAAAATACAAAGATGATTTGCGAACCGTCCAGCATGAAGTGCTCAGGGAGCTTCAGGGGAAACGGGATAAAGGCATAAAAGTCTGGGATATGGATATGTGGTCTGAAACCCTGGTGGATGCCACCACGGATAAAGACGACTATGTGGTGGCAAAGGGTGACAAGTCGGTTTATGGGTTAGGCGGGGACGACCAGATTTTTCGTGAAATGCATCAAGGGAGATCTTACGGGGGAGCGGGTGATGACAAGATTGTGGGAGGGGTCTATCAGGAGGGGAATGCCGGTAAGGATAAGCTGATTCATGGGCTGGGAGATGTAACTCAGAAAGGAGGGACCGGTGATGATGAAGTTCGTCCGGGCACCGGACTTGCGGATATTGATGGTGGGCCTGATGTGGATACTCTGCTTCTGCCCAGCCCCCCCCTTGAAAACAAGTTTGGGGATGTCTCAGAGCCGCATTTTTTGAGGATCGATGGAAAAGAATACGACCCCGGCGTCTTCTATAAAATGCAATGGAAGGTGGATGACTGGGATACAACAAAGGTTCATTCCCCTTCGGTTTCCGCCAATGTCAGGATGGATCTTCTGAACGCAATTGCTTTGGGTGATACTTCCTTTTCTGGCTCCGGCGTTTCGGGAGGGACGGCTGTCCCCTCCACGGTTTCTCCCTCTTCTGTATCAGCTATTCCGACGGCGGGTACTACTCCAGCTCCTCCCCGGTTTCCGTATGTATTTAAGGTTGATCTTTCCCGCCAGCGGTTTTCCAACAGCTTTACCGATCTTCTACAGCGATACCATGAACGCTTTAAAGGCGACTTCAGTGTGTTAAAAACACTTTATGGAATTGAGCGCAAGGGCAGCCTCCGAATTTCCAATTCCGGCATGAATTTTATTAATTATCACAGTGATCCTTCGGCATTTCTGTTCAGTCCTCACAGTGATCTGGAGGCTTGCGAGGGAAAAACAGAATACGATCGCAGTGAGAGTCTTTGCCCGGACAACACCGATGTTGTTCCCAGCGCCAGCATCCAGAAACTCGCATCTGAGGCCATGGCCCGAAGCAAGATTCCGTCATCGGACCTTTATAAAATCGGAGAGGTGACCCTTGGCAGGCTCAGAAGGGCTCTGGTGAAGCATACCCGCTCAGGTAAATACAAATCGCTGTATCAAGAATTGATGTCGGGAGATCATAAAGACCATACATGGGTCACCGGGGGAGGGAAGATCAAGAATGCCCATGCCATAACGGTTGATAAGCACAGGCTTCACTCGGCCTGCAATGTTCTGAGTTTTAATACAAAAGGGGATCTCAAATGGGGAAGCCACACGGAACCCAGTGATGGGTGTAAAATGATGGTCGAAGGAACCCGGTGCTGGTGGAGTGGCACATTAGAGGATACCAAAGAGGGTTGTTGTCTTTATTATGAAGTGCTTGGGGTTGACTTTGTCCCGGAAGAAGAAGTTTACCAGGGGGCGTTATATCTTCATGCCGGTGGATTTCAACAGGGTAATGAGCGCCAGGTAAGGCTGTATTTTATTGGTAATGAAGGCACCCTGGTCGAGTTTGATTATCAGCAGTTACTGAAATGGGCCAATATCAAAACCTGGTACGATAAAAGTAAAGGCCACCGTAACACCCATGACAATAATCAGGTTGTTCGCTTTTATGCCACTCTTATGGATCTGGCCGGCAGCCACGGAGTGATTAACAATATAGAAAATGTGGTGGGCAGTGCTTACAGTACGACGTTTACCGGTGATAACCAGAATAATTTAATGATCGGTCGCAGTGGTCGTAACTTTTTTGATGCCAGGGGGGGGGATGACCAGATTGTTACCGGTGATGAGCTGGATGTTGTTGATGCGGGCCCTGGAAATGATACGGTGATCATTAAAGTGACCGATAAAGGACGAAAGTATGTGGATGGGGGAGAAGGTTATGACCGGGTTTCCTATGCCCAGAGTGAGAAAGGGGTTTCTGTTGATTTAAGCAGAACCCGCCAGGATCTCGATAAAGGTGATGCATTTACCGGAGTTGAAGAGTTTGAGTTGACACCTTCTTCCGATACATTTGTTGGGAATGATGACAGTCAAACGGTCAGGCCTGGTAAGGGAGAAAATAAAGTCTGGATGCGGGGAGGGGACGATACGGCTATTTGTGAGGAAGGAAAGACGGAACTATGGCTGGAAAAGGGCAGGAATAAAGCATTTCTCAAATCGGGCACTCATGTGGTTCATGGAGGTGAAGAGGATGATCAGATCTTCTTTTCAGGGTCTTCGCATACCGGCCATTTCATTGAAGGCGGCGGAGGGAGAAATCAGCTGATCAGCAGTGATCGCCCTGAGATTTTTCTGGATTTTATCAGGCCCGCTGATTATTCACCTTCTTCAGCCCAAGGACATGAATGTGGAAAGTTCGAGCCTTTTAATATGGTAATAGAGCTTTCGGATAACCAGTTAAGGTTTAAAGTTCCGGGAATTTATGATTCGGATTATGTCAATGAAGAAGACGGCCCTAATAAGGGAAAAAAGGGTAAGTTTCTGGTTGAAGATTACAAGTTTTCAGAAAAAAGTTTTTACAGGATGTCTTTTGAGGTTGATGGACTATCGAAAAAAATAGAAAGAAATATAAAGGTGAGTGAACTGGGTAAGGGAGATGTTGTTTTAAGTTGGCCGAGCTTGGTGGGACCAGATTTACCACTGGATTTTTCTCTGGAAGATATTATTGATCGAATTGCCGTTGAAGTAGATGTTCAGTGGGAGCCCGAGCATGACACAACGATAAAATGCTATAACGGTGGCCAGCTGGTGCGTGAAACGAAAAGTAAGGATATCAATAAAGACAATATACAGTGTGCGTCCGGTGAAAAAAGGGTTGAAGGTGTCAAGACCACCTATATGAAGCAATGCCGGTCTCAATGGCAATCGTTGTATTCGAAGCATACCCTGCCTTTTTCAACGATCGACCTGACTTTCGAGCATGAGGGCAAGCGACAGGTTGAAGGTATCCAAATGATAAAGACTCAGGACGGTGATGATGTTCTTACCGGCAGTCCTGACGAAAACAACATTCTTATGGCTGGAAACGGGGGCAATACATTAACGGATATGGGGGGGGATAATCAGTTTTCTACCGGGATGGGTGATAACACAATCAATGCAGGTACAGGGTATGACACCCTTCAGTATCCAACGGTTACCCATGTCTGGCTAAAGGAACGGCCCTTTATTCCTTATACCCGGCACCGTATTTCAGTGAATATGATTGAAGGTTACGTCGATCATACCTGGAAGGCAAAAGATGGAGTGCATCCGGACAAGACATTCCGTGACACGTTTACTGGAATAGACAATATCGTCGGCACCAGTAATGCCGATCGGTACCGGGGATCCAAAGCGGGTGAGCACTATACCACCGGCGGAGGGAATGACTGGGTGGATATGGGGAAAGGGAGTGACATGGTGGTGGTTATGCAGCAACGGCTTGCCCCGGCATCTGATGGCCAGAAGGGCTTGCCTGAGCCTTTGCAGCTGAAGCTGCTTGATGGGGGAAGTGAAGTCGTCCCCATAGAAACCACTACCGAATCCCCTGCAGAAGCCACTACTGAAGCCACCACTGAAGCCGCTGCTGAAACCACACCAGAAGTAGATACCGTAATGTTCGAAACCCTTGAAGGGGTTTGGGTTGACCTGGCTGACGAACAGGCCCGGGTGGGGGAAGGTGTGGCATTTCCACTTTTGAATTTTGAACGGGTCACCGGCAGTAACTGGAAGGATATTCTGTTCGGAAATCATAAAAATAATGTCTTTACTCTCAGGGAGGGAGAGGGAGAAGAAGCCTATGGCAGGGGGGGCGATGACTATTTCTTTCTGTCACAGGGAACCCATCTGATTTCCGGAGGACCTGGCAGTGACACGGTTGATTACAGCACCCATGGCCTGCCTGAAGGAAGCCGGGGGATGATTGTTCTTTCTGACCGAAATGTGTTGCGGGGTGTGTTGAAAGATGCGAGCTGGCTAATGGAGTTCGATTGGTTTGCTGAGGTGCAGGCACTGGATCAGGAGGCTGAGTTCAGTCAATGCCCCGATGAGGAGATAGAAGACGAGTGGAGTCTCACCCGGGAAGAGATGACAACGGTGAGCTCAGGCAAGGCCAGTAGTACAGAAAAACCGGTTACCGAAGCGCTTTCATCCACTGATTTTTCTGCAGGTACATTATCAACATCAACATCAACATCAACACCATCAGCACCCGCGACGTCGACAGTGATGAGGGGAGAATCGTCAACTCTGGCTGAAACCCCTTCCCTGGACTTTACAACGGCAGGTTTTGTTCAAACTGATGCCACACAGGGAGTGCCTGTCGGAAAGCGAAATTGCCGGGATGGTTATGTGGCTTACCGTTCAATTTCGGGTGACCGGCCGGGTACCACAGAGACCGCGACAACGATTGAAACAACAGAGGATGGGGGCTCTACCACCAACACAGCGGGTACGGAAACGCCTCCTGTTCCCGGCTTAGTTAAAGACCGTTTGTATGGTATTGAGAACTCAGTGGCCTCCTCTGGCGATGATCTGATTTTTCTGACCGTATCCGGGGCAATGGCAAGGGGCTTCAAGGGGAATGATCAGCTGTTTGATCTGTCAGAGGGAGGAACCCTGATGGGGGGAGAAGGTGCTGACCACCTTTATGCCAGCCGAATGAAAAGTAGTAAGGGAACCACAACCCAGGGGGGAGCGGGGGAAGACATTCACTATGGCGGCCCTGGTGACGACAAGATGATCGCGGACCAGGATGCGGACTTGATGCAGGGTGAGTCCGGTAAAGATATCTATGTCGTTTACCTGGCGGCTAAAGGCTCCAGAATCGTGGACCCTGATCATGAGAATATGCTGGTTTTCAAGGGGGATAATATTGCCAGCAGTCACATAGAGCTGGAGCTCAACGGGGATTACAGTGAGCTTGCCTTTAAGTACAAAGGGGCTGCATGGGTGACCATTGATCTGGGGGCGGTGGAACGGAGAATTCGTCCTGATGGCAGCCTGGATACAGAGCATTTTGTCGGGCAGCTTTACCGCCACTTTTCTTATATACAGCTGGTTAACACCTATACACCGGAAAAGGCGGCTGTTGAGGGAACAAAACCGGTGCCTGCAGAACCCCCCTTCACCAAGGAAGCATTGAAAATTTTCTATTTTGACCGGCTGAACGGGGATCTCAGACTGGATAACATTATGGCGGCTACTCCCAAAGCCCCTATGGTTCGGTCTGGTCTGGGCAATGATGATTTGAGGGTGAGTGGAAGTGCCGTTAATCATCAAGCGGGTGTCGTTTATGAGCTACGGGGTGAGCAGGGGCATGACTCGTTTACGGTTGAAGGAGACTACGCCAACGTGTATCCGGGGGATGGACATAATAACTTGTCCCTTGGGTTTGAGGGCAAAGCATTTGTCCATTTTGATGAGACAGAGGCCCAGAGCTTTAAGCTTTCCCTCCCTTTCCCTCCTTCAATGTTAAGGTCACAAAACTGGTTGCCCGTGGGAGGAACGCTGGGGCAACTACCCGCCCATGGCGATCCTGATCGAGCTGTCAATCATGGGGGATTTGACCAGGCCGTCGTGCTGACTGATCGGGATCAGTGGCTGGAGGTTCCGGGGCTGATGACGGGTGGAACGATGATGGTGTCTCTGTGGGTAAAAATTGCCGGTTTATCCCAGGGTGATCTGTCGATCCTCAGCTTTTCCGAACCAGGAGGCCGGCATACCATTGAGGTCACCAAAACCGGGAGTGGTGATCTCATCCTGAGTTTTTCCGGTGAAAATCCGGAGGCCCTGTTCCGAAAACAACTGCCCGGCTTTTTCCAGAATGACCAGTGGGTGCATATGGCACTGGTGGTGTCTCGGGCCGGTGACATTAACCTCTATAAAAATGGAGAGTCAGTAGCCGACCCGCTCAGGGGACCGAGTCTGAAGCGAATGGCAAGGTCCCGGAATTATTTGGGGAGAACCGTTACTGGATCCGGGCCGGGTGCTGTGAGCCCCCATGAACAGCTTTACCTTGATAGCCTGATCGTGACTGACGAGATACCCGAACAGGAAATGCTAAGGCAACTGGTCCAGTCAGAAAGCGGGGCACTGTATGTCGTCACTTCTGAGTGCGGCAAGGTTCAGGCGATGATGACGGATTGTCCGGACTATCTGGAGTTCCAGGAAACCTGGTATCTGGATGGTCAGCCTGCAGTCAGTGCCTGGTTGAATGCAGGCCCTTCGGGCTCTTTTCCCGAGCCTGACGGTCGGCATGTTTTTGTTGCGGATCATCAAAGTGTTGCTGGCCTGTTTCCCCAGGGTGATGGCTGGAAAGTGGTGGATAAGGCTCCGGGAACGGGGGATCTGCTGGTGGTGGAAGCCAACTGGGACAATCAGGTGCTGTTTAGAAAATACGGCAACGACCTGATTATTTACCGGTTCAGGGATGGTGAAAATTACCAGACTGTTCCCCTGGCCCGCATTGTTGACCGGAGAAAGTACAACGAGTTCTTTGCACAGGATCGCATTGAGAGAGTTGAGCGAATCCAGGTGAACCAGAGAGTGATACCCGTTGATGAAATCTGGTCGCTGACCCAGGCCTTTCCTGCTCCTGACCAACTGCTGAAAGGAACCCATCTTGAAGATATCCGGGTTATTGAGGAAAACGGTCGGCTGCTGTTGTTTCTAAGAGGGGGAGGGCTTCGTAAAACGATGACGCTTGAGCAGTTGTGGCCTCTGGAGTGGGCATATCAAAGGTTGGAGCCAGAGCAGCAGCTGAGCATTCAGGTGACGGTTAAAGGAGAGGTTGATGGACAGGCGTTGACTCTGGCCTGCTCACTGATGGACTGGCTCGGCATGGGCAGAGCCTGGCGTCGGTTATTGCAGTCACAGGGCTCGACCTGGAGTGAAGAGAGTGACTTGCTGGCTATGAATGCCAGCGATGTCTTTGAAAAAACATCGAAAATCCGGGCTCTGCCCTCTTCAGCAGAAGAAGAGCCATCCGCGACGGCCTTATGGTTGGGCACGGGTGCCGATGATGTCTGGATGACTCAGGGAGGCGCAGGGGCTTTTCTGGGGCTGGGAGGGGAAGACCGGTTCACGGTTCGGGATGTTAACTGGGATTACCTCGGTGGCGGGGAAGGAGAGGACACCCTTGAGTTTGCCCATCAGAAGTCACCGGGATATGTGGTGGTGGATGGTGCGAAACAGCAGTTGATCATTGACCAGCAGGCCAGGGGATTGTTTGCTTCCTTTGAAACCCTGGAATGGAACTCACCTCATCCGGGACGGGTGATCCCGGCGCCTGGGATGTCCCGGATGGTGGTCCGCAATGGGCGTCTGGATGTTGTTACCGGAGAAGATCTCTCGCACATCGTTGTTCAGGAACAGGGGGTGTTGACTCTGGAGGAGTCTGGCCTGGAGTCCGTAATCGTGTCGTGCAGCGACCGGCCAGAAGGGCTGGAAAGCCTGCGGTTCAGCAACCCGTATAGAAAGGCATCCGATGTCATGGTGGAGCGCTTCCAGCCAGCCACCCGCCTTGAAGACGTTCAAACAGGAGGGGACATGACCCTGGCCTGTTTCCTGACGCTTGAACAGGTACCGTTGGGAACGGTCAGTCTGTTTGAATTCTCCGGTACCGCCCAGCAGGGGGGCATTTCAATAAGAACCGACAGCCACCTTAACTTGCTGATAAAGCTGTTACTGCCAGACGGCACAGAGACAGAGCAGGTGATTGCCGGTTTTTTCGAGCTGAATCATAAACGCCATATGGTGGTCACATTGTCTCGTCGAGGGGGCACTGTATACAGGGATGGCGAGTTTGCCCACCGCTTCTCTTTTCCTCTCTTGCCTCGGACTGTACGGACTGTCAGTCAGGCAGAAGAGGGAAGCGGGGTGAAGGTTGATGGACTGGTGTTTGCCAACAGGAGCATCAGCAGCCGAACAGCCGGGTTGCTGGCAGACAGTCCTTCCGGGAAGATGCTTCGATTCAAACACCGGCAGGCTGAAGACCAGGGGATTGTTGTTTATGGAGAAGGGCCGGAGACCATAGCGGTCAGCGGGCAGATCTATTCACTGGCTGACTTTGTTGAGCTGGCGGCTGATTTTAATGAACCTGACGGCCTGGATCCATGGCCGTGGCCTGACTCTGATGAGCTGGAGGCTGATGATACGCTCTCAACAACGACAGAGCATCCAGTGTTGTCATCCTTGCCTGCTGTGCCGACGACTGGGGGTGAAAGTGTTGCAGTAACTGTTGCCAGTCCTCCTCCTGAAAATCAAACCGACCCTGCCACTCACGGTCATATGGGGTTTAATTTTCCGGACCTGCCCTTAACCATGATTAAGCAGGAACGACCGGAACAGCCCGAGATTCCAGAGTTTGAAAACCTGGTTTCAAGAGCGGCTTCCATCCACGAGCGAGCTGCCAGCCCTGAGGAGAGCTGGCAGTCTCTCAGAAACCTTCCCTGTTATGGTGATGAAGAGTCCAGTGGGGCCGGAGTGACTCTGCCTGCTGAAACCACGGTTGCGAACCAAAGTGGCTCTGTTCCACCGATGTCCCCGGTTTTACCAAAAGGCGTTCGCAGTGTTTCAGAAAGCGCTGTTCAATGCGATGGTTCCGGTGCCTCGTTGTATGGATCACAAACGGTTTCTGATTCTGAGGCTGCCTCTATTCAAGCAGTTGTGCAAGGGAAGCAGGCCAGGTCAACGGTCAAGGGATTGTCCTGTTATGGTCCCTGCTCTGCCGTGGAGCAGAGCCAGGATGGCCATGATGCTGAACCCCATGAGGACTTGCTGCCGGAGAGGGGGGTGAAGTGTATTTATTCCTGTTCTGGAATTTACGAAAAGGATAACAAAGGAAAAGTCAAGCAACGGTTGCAGCCATCCACTTCCGGCCAGCCGGTGCATTGCGGAGTTCCCTGCAGCGCCCATGACCTGTCCATGGACAGCTCTAACGAGGCTTCACTTCAGGATGTGGACGTAGACCTTGATCTTCAACAGATTACTTCCGGTCAGGCTTATCAGTGGCTGCTGGAAGGCACGGAGAATTTCCGGTGGAACAGTAAAGCACCGGTCTTATTAAAGGGTAATAGTGAAAAGAATATTCTTGAGCTGGGAGCGCTGGCCCAGGATGGGCAGGTCCGCTCCGGTTATGGTGATGATGAGATTCTGCATTCATCCGCAGGTACGCTGACCTATGAATATGAAAAGCAGGGAGGAAAAGACTTTATTCAGGTGTTGGGTGAAGGGGATCTGTTTGTTGAACTGGGGAATGAGGCTGACTGTGAAAGGATGACCTTGACGGAGAAAAGGGGGCTTCTGGAACTCAGGTTAACGGAAGGTGCAAATCGGCCCCATGACTATTTGTATATGGCGGGTAAGTTTGATCCCGCTAAACACCGTTTTCAGCGAGCCAACCTGTCCGGTGTTCGGTGCGGTTCCCATACCTTCCGTTCCCAGCAAGGGCTTGATGTGCTGATCCAGAGCATAAATCAGTTCAAAGGGTTCACCAGCCCGTCGTCTTCAACCTCTACCGGTTTTTCAGGGATGACTCAGCCCCCCCCAATCCTGTTGACAACCGCTTTTGCTGGTTAGGGAGATTGACGTATGAACTCAGAGATACTGCCTTTTTTCGTCAAGTTCAGACGTCTATCTGAGTGGTTTCTGACGGTGTTGTTTATGTTATGCCATGGAGTCTCTCAGGCGCAGGGCCCTGGTTTCGGTCAGGGGCAGTTGATTCAGCATATTTCCCAGCCTGTTGGGCAGACCCGTATCCTGTTGTCTTATCCACAGGGAGGAGCAATGCTGGTGGAAAGAAATAGAAGCATTGTGATCACTGAGCAGGGAGGGGTTTTTGTCTTTAAATACGCCAGTAAAGATGAACAGTGGGTCGTTGATGATACGTTGCAATTGCCAAAGGGCTCCAGACAGAAAAGAAGGGTGGTAAAAAGTCCTGATGAACAATGCCTGTTTGCCAGCGGCGATGGAGGTGATGAAGGCTATGACGCAAGTTTTGTTACCAGTCTTTACTGGGAGGACGAACAACTGGTGTTAGGGTCTGAGCAGGGCTTTAATGGGGTGGTTGAGCAGGCTGTCAGTCCTGAGAGTACTTTTCTTGTGGCTTGTTCCCCGAAGTCAGGAGTGATGCGGGTATACAGGATAAAGGACTGTTCGCTGGAGCAGCGCAATGAGTTTGTGGCCGGACAGGGGCGGTACGGTTTTCTTGAAGGGTGCCATGGTCTGGCCTTCAGTGACGATGGTCGACTTTTCTGTGTGGGAGGGAGTGGAAGTCATCGAATCGGCTGCTTCAGTCTGGATGACCTTGGAAACTGGTCAATGAAACAGGAGCTATCTCAATATGGGGATAACGAGAGGTTAAAAGAACCCATGGCGCTGACCTTTTTGAATGATATTCTTTATATCGTGCTCAAAAAGGGCGTCGTGGTTGCTTATGACCGGCAGGGAGCTCAGGCCGCAGGTGACTCGGGTTTTACCGGGAAAAACCATGGGTTATTGTGGAACGGACGCAGGGTTTACCCAAAAACAGAATCGCTGGCGGACGGGGAAGTAGACCTGCTGTGGCGGCCTTTCAGAAAGGAGGGGCTGATCACGCCTGTTAACCATAATACCCTGCTTATCGCAGATAGCATGGGAGTTCATACTATGGAGTGGGTCAATGGCTTCCTTGAGTTCAGGAGAACGATTATTCATTATTCCAGGGCTGATAGCTGGCGGTTGACTGAAACAGGGCTCGTATCCAGTCCCGTGTGGTTGATGATGACGGATTCTGCCAATCACAGCGTCACGCTATTTCCGGTCATTGAATCTTCGGCGGAATCCCTTCGTAGCCCTCCTGTTTCTATTTATATGTTGTTGCCATTAATGCTTGTCTCTTTTTATTAAAGTTATTAAAGCCTCTTGCACAGATGCGGATAAATTCGATAGCATGTGCCGTTTTTTATTTTCTGCAGCTTTTAGTGACTTTTAGTAGCTTTGAAGGAAGTGATGCATTTCTCAGTGTAAAGGTTATTCCCTTGTGTACCGATGGTGTACAAAGCTGCGTACAAACCAGTGAACTCAATTATTATGACCGATAACACCGAAGCTCGCAGTGTTGGGCAATTAAGAAATGTGGCCATCATCGCTCACGTTGACCATGGCAAAACCACCCTGGTTGACAAGCTGTTGCAGCAGTCTGGCACGCTTGGTCGGAAAGACCAGGGTGCCGAGCGCATCATGGATTCCAACGACCAGGAAAAAGAGCGTGGGATCACCATTCTGGCCAAGAACACCGCCATCGAATGGCAGGACTACCACATTAATATTGTGGACACCCCCGGGCACGCGGATTTTGGTGGCGAGGTTGAGCGGGTTCTGTCCATGGTGGACTCGGTGTTGCTGCTGGTGGATGCCGTCGATGGCCCCATGCCCCAGACCCGTTTTGTGACCCAGAAAGCCTTTGAGCAGGGTCTCCACCCGATTGTGGTTATCAACAAGGTGGATCGTCCCGGTGCTCGCCCCGACTGGGTCATGGATCAGGTCTTTGACCTGTTTGACCGGCTCGGGGCAACCGATGAGCAGCTCGACTTCCCGGTTATTTACGCATCTGCATTGAACGGTGTTGCCGGTCATGAACCGGATGATCTGGCAGAAGATATGACTCCTCTGTTTGAGATGATCACAGAGCGGGTTCCAGCCCCATCTGTTGACCTTGATGGTCCTTTCCAGATGCAGATCAGTGCCCTGGACTACAACAGCTATGTGGGTGTTATCGGAATTGGTCGCGTGACCCGCGGTGTGTTGAAGTCTGGACAACCCGTGATTCTGGTGGATCGGGACAACAACCAGCGCAAGGCCAAGGTTCAACAGGTGATGGGCCATCTCGGTCTGGAAAGGGTTGACGTTGAACAGGCCAGGGCGGGTGATATCGTCTGCATTACCGGTATCGACAAGCTGAACATCTCCGACACGCTCTGTGACCCGGATCACCCGGAAATGCTGCCGCCTCTTTCTGTGGATGAGCCCACTGTCAGCATGACTTTCCAGGTCAATGACTCACCGTTTGCCGGGCAGGATGGCAAGTACGTCACTTCCCGGAATATCCGCGAGCGCCTGGAGCGGGAGCTGATTCATAATGTAGCCCTGCGTGTGGAGCAGGGGGATGATGCGGATAAGTTCAAGGTGTCCGGCCGGGGTGAACTGCACCTGTCGGTCCTGATTGAGACCATGCGCCGTGAAGGGTTCGAGCTGGCCGTTTCCCGACCTGAGGTGGTGGTTCGTGAAATAGAAGGTGTCCGACAGGAGCCTTATGAGCATGTGGTCGTTGATATCGAGGAAGAGCACCAGGGACCCATCATGGAAGAGATGGGGGTCAGAAGGGCTGAGCTGAAAGACATGGTGCCCGATGGCAAAGGCCGCGTGCGACTGGATTTCATCATGCCCGCCCGAGGTCTGATTGGTTTCCGCTCCCAGTTTCTGACCCTCACTTCAGGCAGCGGTATTCTGACGTCTATTTTTGACCATTATGGTGAGGTCAAAGGTGGCGAAGTAGGGCAGAGGAACAACGGTGTTCTGGTTTCCATGGTCAATGGTAAGGTGCTGGCCTATGCACTGTTCAGTCTTCAGGAACGGGGACGTCTGTTTATTAACCCTAATGTGGACGTTTATGAAGGTCAGATCATCGGACTGCACAGCCGGGATAATGACCTGACGGTGAACCCCACTAAAGCCAAGCAGCTGACCAACGTCCGGGCTGCCGGAACGGATGAAAATATCATTCTGACACCGCCGGTTCGCCACTCTCTGGAGCAGGCTCTGGAGTTTATTGATGACGATGAGCTGGTGGAAGTGACGCCCAACCATATCCGCATTCGCAAGAAGTTCCTGAAGGAGCATGAGCGCAAGCGGGCCAGCCGGAATAAGTAAGAGGTAATGTTTCCAGGCAGCACTGTATGGGTGTCTGCCTGGAGGTATTAACTGTAGTAGTTCAGACCTGATCTGACAGTCACCGATTTTTCAGAGGGTGTCTGTCAGGTCAAATTCAGGCTACAAATTTTTCCTTCCAGATCTCTTTGCCATCTATCAGAGTTTCCATTGGCGTTCTT